>JAQXRI010000067.1 GCA_029218445.1 Prevotellaceae bacterium
TCGGGGGAGAACACCAAACGGTCGCCAAGGTGGTTGCCCTTGCTGTCGTTGAGATATACCGACACTTCGTTATCAACAAACACCTGAATGTTTCTCAGAAGGTTGTCGATGGTGGTGTTCCATTCTTTTGTCAGCTTGTCGTCGAGGGCTTTCTTGGTTATGTTCGACTGCTTAAACTTGAATTCCTTTATATAAGTACTACCGGCAAGGGCCTCCTCAACTGCCTTCACGTCAGCAATGTTCTCCTTTGACTTCTCGGCAAAGGTAGTGTAGGTCTCGTTATAGCGATATGGGATGGGAAGCTTGAATCTCACCTTTTGTTTGGTAAGAACAGACTTGTTTAAATCATTAAGACCTAAAATTTCATCTTTAACCGAATAAGCCGGGAATTCGAATACTACATCAAATTCTATGTTGCTCGCAATATCAGAATTTGTTTTTGAAATAAACCATTCCCAATACTGCCTTGTTTCGCATACGTTGCGGCAAAGGGCATTCTCTTTTATCTTTGATTGATATAAATCCCACTTAAAATCCTCTTTATTTATATTCATTTCATAATCCCAATAGGTTACTTTCTTATTGTTGTAAGAGTAGTTCCTGTTTAACTTGACATTTAGTTCTTGTTCAAACGTCTTTATTGTTTCTCCTTTTTGATAGTTAAAAGATAATTTTCCTCCAACACTACCGTCAGAGTAACCAATTTCTCCACCTACACTCCAACCAGTGAAACTTTCTTTTATGAAATAGTTATCTTTGGTAACAGGTGATTCTGTCTTTGGCTGTTCTACAGTATAACCTTCTGGATTGAATACGTAAATGTCAGGACCGGCATAAGCGTATCCAGAGCGCATTAATCCTAAATATTCTCTTGTTTTTTCATCCAATTTATAATAAGCATCTCTCAATTTTTCAACTAAGTTCCAATTATTGCTGGCAACATAACACCAATACAGACCTTTATATACATCATTTCCTGGGAATGACTCTTCCATTACGACATTGTAGTAGTCCATTTGTTTTTCAAACGAATAGGCTGTTATTACCCATAAGTCAATGGAAATGTTTACTTTCTCTTCTGCATTTACATATTTAAAAGTTTTTGTCGATATATACGGATAATTCACATTGCACGATATAAGCTTGTGGATATGATGCTGTGCGAATGGGTCGGTGCTGCTGCTTGCGGCGCGTGTCTTGGCTCTTACGGTTTCGGCGTTTTCCGATTCAATCCATTTCACGGCATTCTCGGCATAACGTCCAAGCTGATAGTCGGTAGGATCGCTTGGCTGGAAAGTCTCGGTGGTCTCTTCGCCTGTATCCTCGTTCACGAAGGTTTGCTCAATGGGTTTATCGTTGAACAGGTCGTCGGCATCCATATAGCTCTGGTCGAGACGCACGGCAAAGAGGTCGTGGCTTTGGAACTCATTGCCGCTGCGGGTTTGGGCGCGCATCTTGGCTTGGTTGCCAAAGAAGTTGTCGATGTCGTCGAACATGGCTATGTTGAACAATGCTGCTGCAAAGTCGTTGGGCTTGTGCAAATATACGGTTGCTCCGCGCTGGAAAGCCTCCTTGATGGCCATCACGGCTGGGCGCTCCATCTTCAGCAGCGACTCGTTGTCGATGAATATCAGTTCCACATTTTCGGAGATTGAGGTGGCGGTGACTGGGTCGAGATATTCAGTGATACCCTTCAGGCGGTCGATCACCTTCTGTGTCACTTCGTCGAAGTTGTTGCCGAAGATGGCAGCATTCCTCACGATGGTTGTCTCGATGACATCCTCGGTTGGCAGCGGTTTTATTTCCTCCATTTCCGCGCCGTTGGCGTTGTTGTTCGCGTCATTGTCGTCATCTGCACACGATGTGAAGAAGAAGGAAGTCAATAAGACTATTCCTCCGATTGCAAAGATAGATTTAAGTGTCTTGTTCATTGTTCTATTATATTATTTAGTTATCGTACTTTTTAGCAAAAATGGAAGGTCTATGATTGATTATTCGTTTTTTTTCGAATGCAAAGGTAATATGTTTGTCTGAATAATGCAATAAAAATGATGTAACATTTTGTGCAGACCGCTGTAACATTTTGTCACACGTTGATTATCAGATGTTTATAAATGCTACATTTTTGCTTCTTTCATCCTTCTGTATTCTGAAGGACTGATGCCAAACCGTTCGGTGAAGGAGCGGTAGAACGTTTGTCGGGTGGCAAAACCAGACTTGGCGGCTATTGTCTCTACACTTATGTCTTTGTCTGTGCAAAGAAGCATAAGAGCGTAGTCGATGCGCAGCGAGGTGATATAGCGCGGGAACGAGATGCCGTACTGCTGGCTGAACTCAGCCGACAGCGTCCTGATGTTCAGTTCGGGGAATGTCTCTTTCGCCTTGTTGCGGTCGAAGAGAGGATCGAGGAAGAGTTTACGTTCCTCTACTTCCCGTCGAAGTTTGTCTATTGTCATTGTCTGTTGTTTCTCTGTTTCTGGCTTCCGATTCTCTGTTTCCGATGTTCGATAGTCAGTTTCCGATGTTTGCCCTTTCTCTGTCTTCGTCTGTTGTCCCTTCGTTTCTTCGTTAGATTTCGTTTCTTGTTTAGATTTCTCCGCAGGACGGTAGTCAGTGAGCGAGTTTGGTATTTGTTCTTCCTTCTTCTGAAGTTTTTCGCGAGTGGCCATGAGTTCGTCAATAGTAGCCACGGCGGCCCTGTTTTTCATCTTGATGATTCTGTTGTATCTCACCACGATAAAGATCACCACTACGGCAACGAGCAGTAGCGCCAAGGCCACAGTCACAAGGATGCGTCCGTTGCGCAGTTTGGTCTCTTGGTTGGCTATTTGCAGTTCTTTGTCAGCCATGTCGTAGATGGTAGCCATCTCCTGGGCCTCGTGTTCCCTTTCTCGTTTCATGATGCTGTCGGTGATGCTCTTGATGTTGTCTGCAACTCTCAGAGCATCCTTATATCGTCCCATTCCCTTGTAGATGTTTTCCTCTTGCAAGAGAATGTTTTCAATATAATAGTCAGTGATGGTGTCTCTTGTTAAGGCCATATAATGTTTTGACTCGCTGATTAAGTTGAGTGCCTTGTCAAACTGTTTTGTCGCGATGAGGAAAGGAGCCACCATTTTTCCTATGGAGTGAGTTTTTGGCAACTTCATTATTTCCTCATAGCACCGTGCCGCCTCGTTCATCATGTTTTTCTCGGTGTAGCATGTGATTAACATGTAGTTGATGTCGCCCTTATACTTCTCCAAATGTCCCTCGGGCACGAGGTCGCACTTCGAAATATTGTCGTAGGCTTTCTGTATGTCATCAAACAATGCCATTGCCTTGTCAGTCTGTCCTGTTGACATGTAGATATTTGCTTTCTGCATTTGTCCTACCAGGATGTGCTTCTGCGTGTCGTAGTCTTTGTCGTTGTTGAGCGACTTGAGCACATTGATGGCGCGGTCGATATAGTTTATTGCCTCGGCATTATGACCTAAAGACGCGATGGAGTAGCCGGCGATGAGCAGGATGGTGGCAGCCTTGAGATTGTCGCCAGCCGACAGTGCGTAGGCAGAACCCTCGTTGGCATATTTCATTGCCTCGGCATAGTGGCCAGTCTGGTGCGACAACAAACTGATGATATAGTATGTCTTTATTGCCACAACGGTGTCTTTGAGCATGTCGGGACTGTCGTAGATGAGTTTAGCGTATTTCAGCGCGACATTGCTCTGATCCAATCCGTTCTGGTATATCACTGCTCTTAGACCATTAATGTCGTTCTGTCCCAACAGCTTCCGTTGCTCCATGGTGTCTAATAGTTCCAATGCCCTCTCGGGATGCAAGTAACAAATCTGGTTGATGTATTCGATGGTATAGATTGAGTCGTTGGCATCAGTCATGTCGGTAGAGCGGCTTGTGTTGTTGCCGCACGACACGATCCCCAATGCCACGATAAAGGTCAATAATATCCTCATAATGCATTTTTCTGCCATAGTGTTTTTGTTTATTTCATGAATAATAATTCTGACGATGTGATTTCTGTGTGCAAATATAGAAAGCTTTATCCAAAAAAACAAATATTTTCGCATTTATCTTTCAAAAAATGACAATAATATCCATCATTTGTGATTAGATAAAAGTAATTCATGATTTGTTTTTTGGAGCCAACGAAACTGTGTGGTGGCTGCTTGTAAAGTGCGCTGAAAACCATTTTATTTTACAATATCGGTTTCCGTAATTGTAGTCCCAATCCCGCTCAATTGCCGATAAAATAAGGGATAACTACCCGAAAAACTTTGTCCAGTTAGGCAATAAAATTTTTCTAACTGAGAAAATCCTGAAACCTCGTAAGTGTGACAGCGTGACAAGCGTGACAACGTTTTTTTCGCTTTCCCTACTTTTGAAATTTTATTATTATTATATTCTATAATATATATATATTAATATATATATAAATATAGACCTATTTTTTAGGTAAGGGGAATGCCGAAAATCCCTTGTCACGCTTGTCACGCTGTCACGCTTTATAAGACAAGGCGCGAATAAAGGCCGACAGCCTTGTGGTATATTGACGTTTTTTATGTTAAATTTGCATAAAGTCATTGTCTATTTAAAAAGATTATGTATCTTTGCACTTGAATCAAATCACTACAACTCATATTGCTTTGATAAGATAGATTTTATTAACATAAATAATATAAACATTATGAAGAAATTTCTATTATTCCCACTTGTTGCCATAGCATTGCTCTTGGCATCATGTACAGTAAATGACGACAATCCCGTAGGTCCCGTCACTCCACAAGAACCCGCTGAATACACCGTCTTGTTCTATGGCATGGGTGGTGCAACCACTTCTGGTGCCAGTGCCCTCGACTTTTCAATCGTTGCCAATAACATCAACGACATGTTTAAGGCCGTCAATGAGTATGGCACCAACGCCAATGTCGTGGTAAACTACAAGTTCTCTCCAAAATATGACGCTCCCTATTTTGCCAAGTACAATCTTGCAGGCAAGCATGTTGAAGAGGGACAGAAGTCGTTTGAGGACTATAAGGGTCAAACCTACCGCTTCGCCGTGGAGCAGGGAACGAACATAATCGATACCTTCTGCGACGAAAACCTCTACGGCAACCAGGACAACGACTATGCCAATCCTGATTCGCTGACCAACTTCATCAACTGGGCAGCTGAGAAGTATCCGGCAAAGAAGTACATACTCGTCCTCTCTGACCACGGAGGCGGTTATCTACCAAACACCGACCTTCAGTACAACAAGAAACGCAACATCATGAATGAAGCCATGTATGGCACTGACTTCAGCGTTCATTCACTGAAGTATGCCTTGCAAGGAGCTAACATTAATTTGGATGTGCTCTACATGGATGCTTGTCTTATGAACAACGTCGAGTATCTGTATGAGCTGAAAGACGAGGTTGATTATTTCATTGCCTCCACCTTCCTTGTTCCTGGTTGGGGTGGCGACTATGTTGCACTTCTTGAGCTTCTCAACCAAAACAACGATATTGAGTCAGTTCTCCAGCAATATCCCGATCGTCTTGCGAAGTTCTGGGCAGACAACAGATGCGGCAACTACTTTGACGTAATGGTAACGCGCAGCAGCATGCTCGACGCATACGCAACCGTATTAAAGGAATTTACCAACACCTTGTGCAATACCTACCAGTATGGAAGCGAGGAAGATAGGTTTATCATCGACATGCTGACTCGTGCATATACTTTCAAGGTAGAAGACTCTGGCTCAAGCTACCTGCTGAAAAACTATGTTTATGACATTGTTTTAAACCGCCCGGATGCTTTTCCCGAAGACTTCATCTACCGCTTCCAGTCAGCTCATGACAACTGTATCGTCAGTGCCGCCACAAGTCCATATTTTACAAGCCACAACTTCGACATCGACCATAGCATAGTTTTGGGTGCAAATGGTGAATACACTCGACTACAGTGGTATCCCGACTACGATAAGGGGATACTTGTACCTGACGTGCTGATGCTCTATCAGCCTTACGGCACTTATCGGCTTTATAACTCATTCCCTGATTCAGAAGACATTCTTGACATTACTGATTACCTTGCTGAGTATGGCGATAAAGGATCTAAATTCTCGTGGAAGTCAACATTCGCCGACACTTACAGCACATTGGAATTCAGCAAGAAGACAGGTTGGGACAAGTGGCTCCTTTGCAACAAGGTTCACCCATTCTCGTTAAGCCCTGCCAACTACGAGCTTAAAATTTTTGAAGATGATTATCCTGGTGGTGAAACCGAAGAAGAAGCTAAAGGCATAAAGGTAAAGCACAACTACCGAATCAATCCTGCCAAGCTTAATCCTTCGCCAGAAGAAAACGCTTTCCTGAAGAAGAGATAATTGAATTATTATTTAACGCGAGTTCGACGAATTAACCGCCGACTGTAGGGACGGATCCATGTGTCCGCTCCTACAGTCGGCGATTTGACGGTTTAAAACAATTTGTCGAACTCACTACATTTAGTTGACTTGTTAACTAAAACCATCAATGCGCCTCAAGCCAGTTGTTACCCCAACCGCAGTCAGCCACCAACGGCACCTGCATCTCAAATGCATTCTGCATTTCTTCCAATACAATTTTTTCCACTATTTCCTTCTCCTCAGGAACGACGCTGAAGTTGAGTTCGTCGTGTACTTGTAGAATCATTTTTGAGCGTATGCCTTCGCGCTTAAAGTGGTTGTGGATGTTTATCATTGCCACCTTTATTATGTCGGCAGCCGTGCCCTGAATGGGCGCATTTATGGCGTTGCGCTCGGCAAAGCCACGAACCGTTGCATTGGCCGAATTGATGTCCGACAGATAGCGACGGCGGTGGAACAGTGTCTCAACGTAGCCTTGTCGGCGTGCCTGCTCCTTAGCTTTTTCCATATATTCCTTTACCTTCGGGAAGGTTTCAAAATAGCCGTCTATAAGCTGTCGTGCCTCCTCGCGGCTGATGTCAAGACGTTCGGCAAGGCCAAACACTGTTATGCCGTAGATTATGCCGAAGTTGGCGCGCTTTGCCTTTGTGCGTTGGTCGCGAGTCACCTTTTCCATCTCTTCTTTATATATCTTGGCCGCTGTGGCAGCATGTATGTCGTGACCTTCACGGAAGGCCTCTATCATGTTTTCGTCGCCGCTGAGATGCGCTATCACCCTCAGCTCTATCTGACTGTAGTCGGCCGAGAAGAACAGGCATCCTGGCTCTGGTATGAACGCTTTTCTTATCTCTTTGCCTTCTTCGCCGCGAACGGGAATGTTCTGTAGGTTTGGGTCACTCGACGAAAGTCGGCCAGTGGCCGTTGTGGCTTGGTTGAACGATGTGTGAATGTGTCCCGTGCGAGGGTTTATCAGCTTTGGCAAGGCATCGACGTATGTGCCGAGCAGTTTTTTCAATCCGCGGTGTTCCAGTATCTCTTCCACTATCTTGTGTTTGCCTTTAAGCGACTGCAGAACTTCCTCGTTGGTGACATATTGTCCCGTCTTCGTCTTCTTTGCCTTTTCTACTATCTTCATCTTGTCAAACAGCACCTCGCCCACTTGTTTTGGCGAAGCGATGTTGAATGGTTCGCCCGCCAACTCGTATATCTCCTTCTCTACCTCTTCCATTCTTGCCGTAAGCACGTTTGAGGTTTCGCTCAGTGAGTTGGTGTCAAGCCTTACGCCGTTCATTTCCATCTCTGCCAACACTGGCATCAGTGGCATCTCGATGTTGTAGAACAAATCCTCTGCACCATATTTCTTCAGTTCGGCTTCGAGTTTATTTTTCAGCTTCAGGGTCACATCGGCGTCTTCGGCGGCATATTCATACACCTGTTCGGGTGTGAGGTCGCGCATGTTCTTTTGCGTCTTCCCCTTTGGCCCTATCAGTTCGTCTATGTGTATGGTTTTGTAGTGAAGGTATATTTCCGCCAAGTAATCCATGTTGTGGCGAAGTTCGGGTTGTATGACGTAGTGGGCGAGCATCGTGTCAAACATCTTTCCCTTTACCGTCACTCCATACTTCGACAGCACTTGGTAGTCGTATTTCATATTTTGTCCTACCTTCAATATTTCCTCGTTTTCATACACTGGCTTGAACAGTGCCACTATTTTCATCGCCTCGTCGCGGTCGGAAGGCACAGGAACATAAAATGCCTCGTTTTCCTTCACTGCAAAGCTCAATCCCACCAGTTCTGCATCAATTGAGCTTACCGATGTTGTCTCTGTGTCTAAACTAAGAATTTCATTTGTCAAGAAATAATCACACAAATGCTTTATATCTTCTTCTTTATCAACAAGTTTGTAGTCGTGGGCTGTTGTTTTAAGGCTCTCAAAACTTGAAAATTCTGATGTAGCTTCACCCTCGGTCGGGAAATCTGAAAATAAATCGAGCTGAATGTTTTTCTTTTTTTGCTCTTCTTTATCTTTTTTAAGTATTCGCTTTGCAAACGTCTTAAACTCCAGTTCCTCGAATATTTTTTGCAGTTCTTCCTCGTTTGGCTCCACCACCTCCAGTGACTTCAGGTCGAGTTCTATAGGCACGTCGGTTTTTATCGTAGCGAGATACTTCGACATCCTTATCTGCTCGGCGTTTTCTTCCACCTTCTTTTTCTGTGCGCCTTTAAGCTTGTCGGTATTGGCCAAAAGGTTGTCTATGCTGCCAAACTCGTTTATGAGTTTCACGGCCGTCTTTTCGCCAACACCGGGGCAACCGGGAATATTGTCCGACGAGTCGCCCATCAACCCCAAGAGGTCGATTACCTGCACAGTGTCCGTAATGCCATACTTGCCTACCACCTCCCGAGGCCCCATCACCTCGTAGCCGCCATCGTGACGCGGACGATACATGAACACGTTGTCGCTAACCAATTGTCCGTAGTCTTTGTCGGGAGTAAGCATATATGTCTCTATGCCTGCTTCTCCTGCTTTTGTTGCAAGCGTGCCTATTACGTCGTCGGCTTCATATCCTGCCGCCTCCACAACAGGTATGTTGTAAGCCTTCAGCACCTGCTTGATAATAGGCACGGCCGCCTTTATGTCCTCAGGACATGCTTCACGTTGAGCTTTATATTCTGGATATTCAATGTGGCGGAAGGTAGGGCCGCTGGGGTCGAAAGCCACGCCAAGATATGTTGGCTTCTCCTTTGTCAACACCTCGTTCAGGGTGTTTAAGAAGCCCATGATTGGCGATGTGTTTACACCCTTAGAATTTACTCTTGGGTTCTTAATAAATGCGTAATATGCACGATAAATGAGCGCATAAGCGTCCAAAAGAAACAATTTATTCATAATTCTGTCGATTTTGTGCGTAAAATTACTAAAAAATTTCGCAATATCCCATTTTTTTCACTAATTTTGTATCAAATTTTTGAGAATGGAACATTTATCAATCATAAAAAGGCCTATCGAGGGCGATTTGAATGACTTTATTGAGTTGTTCAATGACTCGTTGTCGCATACCGACGGCCTACTCTCACAAGTGCTGCAGCACATGCGGAGTAGGGGAGGAAAACGTATGCGTCCGATGCTTATTCTGCTTATTGCTAAGAACTACGGAGATGTGAGTGCCGTCACCCTTCACTCGGCTGTAGGTCTTGAACTACTGCATACCGCAAGTCTTGTGCACGACGATGTCGTCGATGAAAGTCAGGAGCGCCGCGGTGGTGCTTCTGTCAATGCCATCTATAATAATAAGGTGGCTGTGCTTGTCGGCGACTATGTGTTGTCAACGGCTCTGCTCAATGTTGCCTTGACCAACAATCAGCCAATAATCAAGTCGCTGGCCGAACTCGGTCGCACGCTTTCCAACGGCGAGATTCTTCAGCTTTCCAACATTCAGAATACCGAATTTTCAGAAGATGTTTACTATAAGGTGATAATGCAGAAGACGGCGGCTCTGTTTGAGGCTTGTTGTGAGATTGGTGCTTTGTCGGTCAATGCCGACAGCGATGCCATTGCCAAGGCATCACACTTTGGTCAACGTATTGGCATTATCTTCCAGATTCGCGACGACATTTTCGACTATTACAATTCAAAAGAAATAGGTAAGCCAACAGGCAACGACATGGCCGAAGGCAAACTTACTCTCCCTGCCCTCTATGCCCTCAACTCTACCGACAATGAAGAGATGAAGGAAATTGCCCGTAAGGTGAAGAGTGGCAACGTGACGAAACAGGAGATAGCTCAACTCGTAGCTTTTACTAAAGACAATGGTGGCATAGAATATGCCGAACAAAAGATGCTCGACCTGCGTGCCGAGTGCATGGAATACATTGAAGAAGAGGTTGATTCACAAGAAATACGCGATGCCCTAATTGCCTACATCGACTATGTTATACAGCGTAAAAAATAATACGTAGCACTGGGGGTGCGGGTGAGCCGCCCACACCCCCTTCAGCTAACTAAAAGAATTTCGTTTCCTCACCAATCACTTCACTCAGCAAAAGGTTTGCAAGCCGACTGGTGCCAAGTCGTAGCCACTCGTTCGTTAGCCATTTTTCGCCCAGAACCTCTTTTACTATCGTGTAGTATATAAGTGCGTCCATCACCGAATTAAGGCCGCCAGCGGGCTTAAAACCTATCTGTATGCCCGTTTCCTCGTAGTATTCCTTAATGGCTTGACACATCACGTAAGCCGCTTCGGGCGTAGCGGCAGGTTCCAGCTTTCCTGTAGATGTCTTGATGTAGTCGGCACCTGAATACATTGCCAACAGCGAGGCCTTCTTGATGTTCTCGGCCGTCTTTAGGCATCCTGTTTCCAGTATCACCTTCATCTTATGCTCACCGCACACAGCTTTCAGCTCCTCAATCTCGTCGGCCACACCCTCGTAGTCGCCGCTGAGAAACTTGCCCACAGGCATAACGATGTCAATCTCCGTTGCGCCGTCTTTTATTGCCAATGCCGTTTCCGCCACCTTCACCTCAATAAGAGCTTGTGACGAAGGGAAACTGCCCGACACGCATGCTATCTCAACGCCATCTACCTCAAGCGATTCGCTTACTGTCTTTGCAAAACAAGGATAGACGCAGATGGTCGCAACGTGGGGTAGGTCAGGGTAGCTCTCGTCAAACTGGTTTACCCTTTCGGTAAATGCCAGCACGCTGTCCTCCGAGTCGGTTGTCTTCAGCGTTGTCAGTTCTACGCTGCCCAACAGAAATTTCTTCACTTCGAGATTGTCGTTCTCGTGTACTTTTTCCGCAATTATTTGCCTTACGGCGTTGCGTACCTCATCGTCCGAAATGTTCGTCCGATACTTGCTTAATGCCTGCTCATATTTGCTGAGCGGCTTCTCTTCATGGTCATGATGATGACCGCAGTTGCAATGTTCACTCATATCCTTTTCTTTATTTTTTTATTATTCTATCCTCCAAATCCATCCCCCTTATTAAAACCCCAAAAACAGCCCCCGTGTTTACGCCGTCAAGCGTAAATCCTCATCAACTTCCTCCCCTTAGCTTCTCATTCATCCGGTGCCTCTCTTTATCCCTCGCCGTCTTCTTCTCAATGTTCTTTTTCAGTGCTTCCGTAAGGTCAACGCCAGTTTGGTTGGCAAGGCACATCAGCACCCAAAGCACGTCGGCCATTTCGTCGCCGAGGTCATGTTTTTCGCCTTCCTTAAAGCTCTGGTCGCCATATTTTCGCGCCATTATTCTTGCCAGTTCCCCTACCTCTTCCGTGAGTACTGCCATGTTTGTAAGCTCAGAAAAATAGCGCACACCATATGTCTTTATCCAGCTGTCCACCATCTTCTGCGCCTCCCTTATTGTTATTTCTTCCATTTTACCCCATTTTTTACTATCTACTTGTCAACTAAAAAAACTACTCCTTATTCTTCGTATCCATGCAAATAGTCACAGGGCCATCGTTCAGCAGCTCTACTTTCATGTAGGCACCAAACTCCCCCGTGCCAACTTTCTTCCCTAATGCCTCACTCAAACGGTCGCAAAAACTCTCGTACAGAGGCACCGAAATCTCGTGGCGTGCCGCACGTAGCCACGACGGCCTATTGCCCTTCTTGTAGCTCGCAAACAGCGTAAATTGGCTCACTACGAGTATCTCTCCACCTACGTCCATTATCGAGCGGTTCATCACGCCGTTCTCGTCGTCGAACACACGTAAGCCTATTACCTTCTTCACAAGCCAGTCAACGTCTTCCTGGCCATCTTCTTCGCACACACCAAGCAGCACCAAATAGCCCTTTCCTATCTTCGACTTCACTTCGCCGTCGATGGTTACCGATGCATGTGATACGCGTTGTATTACTATTCTCATTTCTTTATATATTTATTTGCTGCAAATTTACATCAAAATGCCGAAATAGCCTAATTTCCCGCTCCTTTTTTTGCCTCGAAATACTCGCTTATTATTCTTGCCTTGCTTTCGCCTATCAGCTTTGCCAACGTGTCGTGGTCGGCTTCCTTTATTTTCTTCACCGTCTTAAGCTTCTCCAAAAGCAGCTCTTTCGTCTTTGGCCCTATGCCTTTTATCTCGTCAAGTTCCGAATGCAGTGCCGCCTTCGATCGCTTGTCGCGATGGAATGTTATGGCAAAGCGGTGTACCTCATCCTGTATTCTTGTCAGCACATGAAACAGCTCGCTGTCTGTCTTCAATCCTATCGTCACGGCAGGGAATCCGTATAGCAGTTCGTTTGTCCTGTGGCGGTTGTCCTTTGCCAATCCGGCTATTGGTATGTCGAGGTGCAGCTCGTCTTCCACCACTTCTCTCACCACCTCCATTTGTCCTTTTCCACCGTCGGTTATTATAAGGTCGGGCAATCGTTCTCCCTCCTCCTGCAGTCGCTCATACCTCCGCCTCACCACTTCTTTCATCGAGGCGTAGTCGTCAGGTCCTACCACCGTTTTTATGTTGTATTTTCGGTAGTCGCTCTTGCTCGGCTTCATCTTCTTAAACACTACGCATGCCGCCACGGCACTCGTTCCGCTTATGTTTGAGTTGTCGAAACATTCTATTTGATAGGGCAGACGCGGCAGTTTCAACGCTTCCTGAAGTTCGGTCATCAGGCGCACCGACTTCTGTTCAGGATTCAGCTTCTCCTTCTGCTTCAGACGGTCGAATTTATACTGTTTGCCATTCATTATCGACAGGTCGAGAAGTGTCTTTTTGTCGCCTCTTTGTGGCACTGTTATGGTCACGCCGTCAAGCTCCATGTCGATGTTGAACGGCAGGATTATCTCCTTCGACTTGCTGCCAAACCGTTTGCGCATTTCTATTATGCCCAACGACAGCAGTTCCTCGTCGGTTTCTTCGAGCTTCTTCTTGTATTCAAATGTAAACGACTGGTTGATGCTTCCGTTGTTCACGTGAATGTAGTTTATGTAGGCGGTGTTTCCGTCGTTGGCTATCGACAGCACGTCAACGTTTGTTATCGTGTGGCTCACCACTTCGCTCTTTGCGCAGAAGTTCAGTATCAGCTCATATTTCTTTTTTATCACTTCCGCCTCCTCAAACTTTAGTTCTTCGGCCAATCGCATCATCTCCTCCCTCATGCTCTTCAGTATCTCGCGCGTGTTACCTTTCAGTATTTCCTTTGCCTGGTTGATGTTTTTCATATATTCATCGTGGCTTTGTTTTCCTATGCAAGGTCCACCGCATTTCTTTATGTGGTAGTCAAGGCACACTCTGTATTTACCTCTTTCTATCTCCTCTTTTTTCAGAGGCGTTTGGCATGTGCGAGGATGATATAGGTCTTTTATTAGTTCCAGTACGGCATACATCGACGGCAGATGGGAGTAAGGGCCATAGTATGTTCCCCACTTCTTGTTTATGGTGCGCGTTCTGAATATGCGTGGATAGAATTCGTTGGTTACGCAGATGCTCGGATATGTCTTACCGTCCTTCAGCAATACATTATATCGAGGATTGTATTTCTTTATAAGGCTGTTTTCAAGCAGAAGAGCGTCTTCTTCGGTGTTGACCACCGTATATGACAAATCCATGATTTTGCTCACCAGCACCTTCGTCTTATACCTGTCAACCTCAGTGTGGAAATAAGACGAAACCCTACTTTTCAGCTTCTTTGCCTTTCCCACATATATTATTGTGCCATCAGCGTCGTAAAACTGATAGCTGCCCGGCTTTTCAGGCATACTGCTTACTATGCCTTTAAGTCTTTCCAGACGTTTCTTGTTCTCTTCTTGCGTCATTTCCTTCGTTTCTATCAATTATCCATTCCATTCTCGTTCCACGTGAAACTATTATTAGAGGTGAGAGGTGAGAGGTACTAAAAATCACACATCCAACAACGTCGTTATCTCCACGTCTTTTCCGAACAAGTCGCGTCCGTGCAATCCTTCGTCTTTTATTTCTATTATAAAGTTTATCATCACGTCTTTTGGATTGAATTTCTTCACAAGGTTATATGCCGCCTTCATCGTGCCTCCTGTTGCGAGCAAATCGTCGTGAAGAAGCACAACGTCGTTTTCGTCGATGGCGTCTTTGTGTATCTCTATCGTGTCGGTACCATACTCCTTGGTGAAGCTCTCCCTAACCGAGTCGTATGGCAGCTTGCCCGGCTTGCGGCACAGCACAACGCCCGCCCCCAACTTAACGGCAAGAGCCGATGCCATAATGAAGCCGCGGCTTTCGATTCCAACGATTTTGGTAATACCCTTGTCCTTGTAAAGCTCATAAAGTTCGTCGAGCATAATGCTCATACACTCCGCATTCTTAAATAGGGTAGTAACGTCGCGGAAGTTGATTCCTTTCTGCGGAAAATCAGGAATGCAGCGCAGATTCTCTACCAATGTTTTGTTGTTCATTGTCAATTACTTATTATGTTTTGTTTAACTTGAATGTTTCACGTGGAACATCGCTACCTGCCCATCATCACGAGCATGACGTTTATGTCGCTTGGCGACACTCCCGGAATGCGGCTTGCCTGTGCCAATGTCTCGGGGTCGATGGCTTCAAGTTTCTGCCTTGCCTCCGTTGAAAGTTGGGTAAGTTCGGCATAGTTGAAGTGGCCTTTTATCTTGATGTCCTCCAAGCGGTGCATCTTCTCGGCCACCATCTTCTCACGCTCTATGTAGCCTTTGTATTTCATCTTTATCTCTGCCGCCTCGGCTATTTCTTCGTTCCTGTTGGGCAGCTTTGCTATTGCCTCCTTCAGCTGCGGCACGATTTCTCCGATGGTTTGGAAGTTCAGCTGCGGGCGGCTCACGAGGTCGGCCAGTTTGCAGCCTTCGCGGAGTGGGGTAGTGCCGAGGCTTTCCAAAGCTCCGTTTACATCGTCTTTCCTTATGTGGGTGTCGTGGCAGAATCTGATGATTTCTTCGATGCCCTCCTGCTTCTGCTTCCACCAGTCGTAGCGTTCCCTCGTGGCAAGCCCTGTCTCGTAGGCCTTTTCCGTAAGGCGTGCGTCGGCGTCGTCTTGGCGAAGCAGTATTCTATATTCTGCTCTCGACGTAAACATGCGGTATGGCTCGTCAACGCCCTTCGTCACGAGGTCGTCTATCAGCACTCCTATGTATGCCTCGTCGCGTTGCAGAATGAACTTTCCAGTTGGGCAGTTTTTGCTGGACAGTTGTCCGGCAGAGTTTCCACACTTCAAGGCGGCGTTTATTCCTGCCACGGTGCCCTGTCCGCCCGCCTCCTCATATCCTGTCGTTCCGTTCACTTGTCCGGCGAAAAACAATCCATCTACAAGTTTCGACTCAAGTGTGTGGTAGAGTTGGGTAGGGTCGAAGAAGTCGTACTCTATGGCGTAGCCGGGGCGATAAACCTTTACGTCCCTCAGTGCGGGTATTTTTCTCAGTGCCTCTATCTGCACCTCCATGGGCAGCGACGATGAAAAGCCGTTCAGATACATCTCGTTGGTCGTCTCGCCCTCAGGTTCGAGAAACAGCGGGTGCTGCTCCTTGTCGGGAAATGTCATCAGCTTTGTTTCTATCGAGGGGCAGTAGCGTGGCCCTATGCTCTGTATTTGTCCGTTGTATAGTGGCGAGTCGGCCAATCCGCTGCGCAGAGTGTCGTGTACCTGCTTGTTGGTGTAGCATGTCCAGCAGGGCAATTGTTGCAGCACGCGGTGCCTGCCCATGAAGCTGAACTGGTGGAAGTCGCTCTCGCCGTCTTGTATCTCCATCATCGTGAAGTCAACGCTGCGCTTGTCTATTCTCACGGGCGTACCTGTCTTCATTCTTTGGCTGCGTATGCCGTGGCGCGTGATGCTGTCGGTGAAGTGCTCAACGGCCGGTTCGGCTATTCTTCCGCCCGGTATCATTTTCCTGCCAATGTGCAGCAAGCCGTTGAGGAAGGTGCCGGCCGTCACCACCACGCACCTCGCCTTGATGGTTACGCCCCAAATGGTTTTTATGCCCACCACGGTCTTCCGTCCGTCGTGTTCTTCCACCATCAGCTCCTCCGCCTGGTCCTGCCAGATGTCGAGGTTGGGTGTAGTGTCGAGCGTTTCTCTCCATTTCCATATAAACTTCTCGCGGTCGCACTGTGCCCTTGGGCTCCACACGGCGGGGCCTTTGCTCCTGTTCAGCATTCTGAACTGTATGGCCGTCGCGTCGGTCACTATGCCCATCTGTCCGCCCAGTGCGTCTATTTCCCTTACTATTTGTCCTTTGGCAATGCCTCCCACGGCAGGATTGCAGCTCATCTGTGCAATCTTGTTCATGTCCATCGTCACGAGGCATGTCCTCGCTCCAATATTTGCGGCAGCCGTTGCCGCTTCACATCCTGCGTGGCCGGCACCCACCACTACTACGTCATAATTCAGTGTCATTGACATTTCTTTGTGTGAGTTTGTGCTTCAAAGGCCCATTTTTTGGCCTGTTGCAGCGTCTTTTGTTGAAATTCGCCACAAAATTAAGAATAAAAATTGATTTTTGCCCAAAATTACTTTGAATTATCATAATTTTATAGTAATTTTGCGGTCTAAAACAAGGTAATATTACCTAATATTGTGTCGCAGAAAACATCGGGTCGAGAAATCGACCCCTGTGCCAAGAGCAAAGAAAAATATTTTTAGTTCTAACATTTAAATAATTTAATTCAATCATTTATGTGGTTATGTAATTCATCTATTGGTAGAAAAGTTGTAATGTCCGTTACTGGAGTTGCGCTTATTCTGTTCTTGACCTTCCATGGTTGCATGAACTTGGTTGCGCTGTTCTCTGAAGAGGGTTACAACATGATTTGTGAATTCCTTGGTGCCAACTGGTATGCTGTTGTGGCAACACTTGGATTGGCTGCCCTGGCAGTGGTTCACATCGTTTATGCATTCCTGCTGACTGCCCAAAACCGTCAGGCACGCGGCTCTCAGCGCTATGAAGTGACAGAACGTAACAAGAAGGTTGAGTGGGCCTCGCAGAACATGCTCGTTCTCGGCATCATCGTCATCCTCGGCTTGCTGCTCCACTTCTGGAACTTCTGGTACAACATGATGTTCGCCGAGCTTGTTGGCATCTCTACGGTGCACGACCCAGCCGACGGCTTCGCCTACATCGTCGATACCTTTGCCAACCCATGCTATGTAGTTCTCTACATCATCTGGCTCGTGGCAATCTGGTTCCACCTCTCTCACGGTTTCTGGAGCGCAATGCACACTCTCGGATGGAGCGGTAAGGTTTGGTTCAACCGTTGGAAGACCATCGGCATCGCCTACACCACCATCCTCATGTTGGCATTCCTCGTTGTAGTTTTGGCTTTCGCCTTCAAGGTGGCTCCAAGCCTCTGCTGCTGCTAACATTCATTATTACTTAAAATCATAGTTTATATAAAAGACAATTATGGCTAAGATATTAGATTCAAGAATTCCAGAAGGCCCAGTGGCTGAGAAATGGACCAACTATAAAGCTCACCAGCGCCTGGTGAACCCTAAGAACAAGCTCAAGCTCGACGTCATCGTCGTTGGTACTGGCCTTGCCGGTGCCAGTGCCGCAGCAAGCCTTGGCGAGATGGGCTTCACCGTATATAATTTCTGTATCCAGGACTCTCCACGTCGAGCTCACTCCATCGCTGCACAGGGTGGTATCAACGCCGCCAAGAACTATCAGAACGACGGCGACTCGGTTTATCGCCTCTTCTACGACACTGTGAAGGGTGGCGACTACCGCGCACGTGAGGCTAACGTTTATCGTCTTGCAGAGGTTTCAAACGATATCATCGACCAGTGCGTCGCACAGGGCGTGCCTTTCGCACGTGAGTACGGCGGTATGCTGGCCAACCGCTCCTTCGGTGGAGCACAGGTGTCGCGTACATTCTATGCTAAGGGTCAGACAGGTCAGCAGCTCCTGCTCGGTGCATACTCTGCACTAAGCTGCCAGGTAAACGCCGGACGCGTTAAGCTCTACACACGCTATGAGATGGAAGACGTAGTTATCGTTGAAGGACGCGCACGCGGTATCATCGCTAAGAACCTCGTTACAGGCAAACTCGAGCGATTCAGCGCTAACGCTGTCGTTATTGCCACCGGTGGATACGGCAACACCTACTTCCTCTCTACCAACGCCATGGGTTGCAACTGTACGGCTGCCGTTCAGTGCTACCGCAAGGGTGCCATGTTTGCCAACCCTTCTTACGTTCAGATTCACCCAACCTGTATCCCTGTTCACGGCGACAAGCAGTCGAAGCTCACGCTCATGTCAGAGTCGCTGCGTAACGACGGACGCATCTGGGTGCCAAAGAAGATTGAAGACGCAAAGGCACTACAGGCAGGCACTAAGAAGGGAAGCGACATTCCAGAGGAAGACCGCGACTACTATCTCGAGCGCCGCTATCCGGCATTCGGTAACCTCGTGCCACGCGACGTTGCATCTCGTGCCGCCAAGGAGCGTTGCGACAAGGGCTTCGGCGTAAACAACACTGGCCTTGCCGTGTTCCTCGACTTCTCAGAGTCAATAGAGCGTCTCGGCATCGACGTAGTTCGCCAGCGCTACGGCAACCTCTTCGACATGTATGAGGAAATCACCGACGTCAACCCGGGAGAGCTCGCCAACGAAATCAATGGCGTGAAGTACTACAACCCGATGATGATCTTCCCAGCCGTTCACTACACCATGGGTGGCATCTGGGTTGACTACGAGCTGATGACAACCATCACAGGCCTCTTCGCCATCGGCGAGTGCAACTTCTCCGACCACGGTGCCAACCGCCTCGGTGCATCTGCCCTCATGCAGGGTCTTGCCGACGGTTACTTCGTTCTGCCTTACACCATCCAGAACTATCTCGCCGACCAGGCCATCTGGCCAAAGGTGCCAACCGACCGTCCGGAGTTCGACGAGGCAGAGAAGGGCGTACAGAAGGAAATCGACCGCCTCATGGGCATACAGGGCAAGCGCTCGGTAGATTCCATACACAAGGAGCTTGGACACATCATGTGGGAGCACGTTGGTATGGGGCGTACTGCCCAGGGCCTCAAGGAAGGTCTCGAACTCATCAAGAAGATTCGCAAGGAGTTCAACACCAACCTCTTCATTCCTGGTTCTAAGGAAGGCCTCAACGTCGAGCTTGACAAGGCCATCCACCTACGCGACTTCATCACCATGGGCGAGCTGGTGGCTTACGACGCACTCTTGCGCAACGAGTCATGCGGTGGACACTTCCGCGAGGAGTACCAGACAGAGGAAGGCGAGGCAAAGCGCGACGACGAAAACTTCTTCTATGTAGGTTGCTGGGAGTATCAGGGCAGCGACGAAAAAGCACCCGAACTCACAAAAGAACCTCTTCAGTACGAAGCCATTAAGGTTCAGACACGTAACTACAAGAATTAATAACTCACATTAAAGAAAGAACATATTTATTATGGCAAGAAATATTTCATTCACACTTAAGTTCTGGCGTCAGAACGGCCCTAAGGCTGAAGGTCATTTCGACACACGTGAGATGAAGGACATTCCAGACGACACCTCGTTCCTGGAGATGCTCGACATACTCAACGAGGAGCTCATCGAGGAAGGCAAGGAGCCTTTCGTCTTCGACCACGACTGCCGCGAGGGTATCTGCGGCATGTGCTCCCTCTACATCAATGGTCACCCACACGGACCTGCCACAGGAGCCACAACATGCCAGCTCTACATGCGCCGCTTCAACGACGGCGACGTAATCACAGTTGAGCCATGGCGCTCGGCTGCTTTCCCAGTTATCAAAGACTGTATGGTTGACCGCTCTGCATTCGACAAAATCATACAGGCAGGTGGCTACACCACAGTGCGCACAGGACAGCCACAGGACGCCAACGCCATACTCATCCCCAAGGAGGATGCCGACGAGGCAATGGACGCTGCAACATGTATCGGTTGCGGATGCTGCGTAGCTGCTTGTAAAAACGGCTCTGCCATGCTCTTCGTTTCGAGCAAGGTGAGCCAGTTTGCTCTTCTCCCTCAGGGTCGCGTAGAGGGTGCCAAGCGTGCCAAGGCCATGGTAGCCAAGATGGATGAACTCGGATTCGGCAACTGCACCAACACACGCGCATGCGAGGCAGAGTGCCCCAAGAACGAGTCAATCGCCAACATCGCCCGCCTCAACCGCGAGTTCATCAAGGCAAAGCTCGCCGACTAATTATTAGTCGCACTCTAAAATAACAAGCCGCAGAAAGCCCTCAAAAAAAGGCTCTCTGCGGCTTTTTTACTGTTACTTACTACTCACCACCTCAATCTTCAAAGCGCAGCAATTCAACCTTCAACCTTCAATCTTCAACCTTCAAAGCGCAGCAATTCAACCTTCAACCTTCAATCTTCAACTTAACAATTTCACCCACCTCTCCGTTACCTCGTCATACTCCACATACCCACGCGTCTTCCACACTCTGAGCGTGCTCTTGCCGTCGCCCTGTCTGCCTTGGCTCTTGCGCAACTGCAAGAAATCCTCGTAGCTGAACTCCGTTGGCAGCTGGACGAGCAGGTTTTGGGGGCCGCAGTGCTGCTGACGCTCCTCCTCGTCAAATTCCTCCTCTATCTGCCTACCGAAGAAATACATCTTCAGATACATGTCCCTCCGCACAGAATACCTCACATAATCAGCCGTCGCCTTGTCCCACCTGTAGCCGTTCAGCACAAACAGCATCATCGCCTTCAGCCAACCTATCACCACAGCGCGGTAGGAAAACGTGCGGTAGCCCTCACTCTCGCAAAGGTCGGCTATGCGGTCGTGCTCACGCTTCATCTCCTCGGCAAGGCGGTTCGCCTGCGGACATTCTATAAGACCGTTGGCGGCGTTCAAGCGGTCAACATAAACCTTCAGGTCGCTGGCATACTTCTCGTCATACTCGCCTATCTTCGGCATCTCGTGGTCGTCCTTGGCAAGCAGCAGGGCGTTCACGTTCAGGCGCGACAGCGAGCCGTCGGCTATCCACGTGTTGGTGATGAACTTCCTGGCCGACTTCAGCGTGCACGACGCGTTCCACACCCACCGCACCGTGTAGCTTCCGTTGACGCTGTCCAAACCCACTCTGCGCTGACCCCAGCGGGCGTTGTCCCAACCGTAGCGCACCAGCACCCCAACGGTGTCGTTCTTGCCATTGCCCACGCGGTTCAGCAGCTCAATCTCGTCCACCTTCGTTATCACGCGCTTGCCCCCATTGTTCTCGGCGTCAATCAGTGCCTGCGACAGGGCGGCAGGCGTCAGGTCGTCGTCAAGACGCTGTATCACTATGTCCTCAGGACGCGGCTGCCTGTCCTTCGACGCACCCTTGCCCTGGTTACGCCTGCGCCAGTCGAGCAGCCGCGCCTCGTTCTCCTTGTCCTTCGTCGTGATGTCGGCAAGCAGGTGTTCTATGGGCATGTTCACAGCACCCTTGCCGCTCGACTGCCTGCCTATCAGAGGCGAGCTGATGTTCGCCTCATGCACCACGCCGTCGATGTAGCGGAACGTGACACCCTTCAGGTGGGCGCACATGGCCGGCCACACCGCCTCCTCAACCATCGCCTTATACTTCATCGGCACCTTCGACGACAGCAGCTTCAGCACCTCAGGCATGCGTTTCGGCCGTTCGGGCATCGCCCCCATAAGCCCTTCGCCATTTCCACTCTGTTCCCTGCCTGACAGCAGAGCCATTCTCCGGTCGTTTTTCAACGCCGCCAGCACCTGGCGCAGTCGGTACGGCATTCCCTTCCGTGGCTCTTTCAGGGCGTTCTCCAGTGTCCTGCGGTATTCATCTTCAGGAAAACCGTCATACCTTGGCACCACCGCCATCAGCTTCTCCATGTTATAGTCGCATATCGGGCGCAGCGTCATGGCCAGTTCATACGTCTTCACGTTGCGGTCGCCCTCCACCGGCTCCTTCCCCTCGTAGAACATCTCCCAGTATTTCCTCACGATGTCGGCGTAAGGGTAGGGGAGCCCAGCTCCTCCGTCATTCTTGTCAAGGCCAGCGTGCTCCCGTGCTTGCAGCGTCTGCTGCAATTCCTTGCCCTTTTCGTCCGGCTCCCGTGCTTGCAGCGTTAGCTGCAAGTCCTCTCCCTTTTCGTCCGTCAGCTCCCGTGCTTGCAGCTTTAGCTGCAAGTCCTCTCCCTTTTCGTCCGTCAGCTCCCGTGCTTGCAGCTTTAGCTGCAAGTCCTCTCCATCCCCCTCTCTTGCTCTTTCCTTCCCCTTGTGCGAGCAGGAGGGGCCATCCTTTTCTCCATTAAAAAACACCTCCTCGCTCAAGAACAGCAAGTCCTCCTCGCTCGCAGTAGTAGTAAAAAACACGCGCGTGATGTCCTTCGCCGCCTTGTCATACTCCACGCCCAGCAGTTCAGAAGCCCACCGCAGGTTCTCCTCCTGCGACAGCTCACCGCGTCTGCGGAACACCACGTGAAGCCCTTTCGTCGCCGACCGCTCCAGCATCAGCAATCCCAGCTCCTCCCTGCGGCTCATAATCCTTTCCACCGCCTCCTCTATTCTTCCCGCCGGGGTGCAGGTGGATTTTGGCCAATCCACGTCCATCCCCACCGTGCCTGACATTCTCTTGCTGCCCTTCAGTGTCCCGTCGTCGTTAGGCAGACACGAATAGTTCATCTGCACGAGGCGGTGTTTCAGCTTCTCGTCGCCCTGCCTCACCAGTGCCACAATCTTACGTTGTTTCTCGCTGTTGCGGATATTTCGGTACTCCGCCGCCGTGAGAACGGGGCGCATCTTCTTCGCCCCATTCTCATAGTATATCATGTGTACGCTCATAACCTTCAATCTTCAACCTTCAAAACCCTCGCATACGCCTTCATCGTTTCCGTTTCTTCCCTTAACAGCTTTTCTATCATTTTACGCCCGTATTTCTTTGGAAATCTCAGAGTGAATATCACGCTGCTCATGCTCGCCTTCACATCACCGTGGGCAGTTGTGAAGAGCCGCGTGTAGCGGCTGCCGCTGTTCTCGGCGTAGGGCATGAATTTCGACCGCCCCTCGTCGTCGGTGGTCATTCGGCCTTTCTGCGAAGCCATCAATGTGCCGTTAACTATCTGCTGACCCAGTTCAAAGTCGCAGGGGTAGATGTTAATGCTACCGTTGTTGTGGAACACCGTCTGGGTGTCCATCTTTATCGTGTCGATGAAAATATCCTTATTCATAACTACCGAATTGTTTTTTCTTGTGAGGAGAAGTTTCAGAACCGCCGGCCGGCATTGTTCACTTGTGAAGTCCCTCACTTCAACTCGGGTCGTTTCCTTATTTTTAATTCTTTAATTCTTTAATTTTTAATTCTTATTCCCTCCCGCCATATTGTACGCCTCCTCCAGCACCTCTGTCTTCTCTATTATTCCGCTCTCCATCTGAGCCATCGACATTACTATCCCCACCATTGCCTTGCGGTCGTCAAACTGCAGCGGCTTGTCGGCGGCAATGCCCGTAGTCTTCACCACATATTCTATGTACGCCTGCGTGTTGTTGCCGTCCTTGCTTGGTGCCCATCGAGCTATTATCTTGCCTATGGTATTGGCCTTTCGCAGCTCAATGTAGTTCTTGATGAGAATGAACGCCGCACGATAGCCATACCGCCTCTCCGTAAATTGCACAAACGCCTTGTCCGTCTGCACCTTACGCATGCCCTGCCACTTCGACTTCGAGTGGCGAATGTTCAATGGATTGTTGTTCCTGATTCCTCTTGTTGCCATAA
>JAQXRI010000068.1 GCA_029218445.1 Prevotellaceae bacterium
CGAAGCCGAGTGTGCCGACATCGTTGCCCGCATGACAGCTTACATAGAGGGCGACAAGGCCTACGCCAACGCCGACCTGAAGCTGAAGACCATTGCCGACGTGCTTCACCTCTCGCCGTCGAAGCTCAGCCAAGTGTTCAACCTCTATCTGAAGGAAAACTACTACGACTACATCAACCGCTACCGCCTTGCCGAGTTCAAACGCTTGATAGAGGCGGGCGAACACAAGCGCATAACCATAACCGCCCTTAGCGAACAATGCGGCTTCAAGAAGTCTAATTTCTACTCCACATTCCGCAAGGTGGAGGGCATGAGTCCGGCTGAATATCTTAAGAAACAAGGTGTAAAGGCTTGACCATGTCGTTTGTCTAATTTAGATGGACAAACCGCAACATCTTGATACACTGACTGTTAAACATTTTGGACTAACAGCTAAACATCGTGGCTGCAAACACTGAAGGAAAAAGTGTTTGCAGCCATTTTTCGTATTACCTTTGCCGACGAAAAATGACAATCGAAACACTAAAGACCACATTTAATTATGAACTCTGTATCACTACAAAATCGGAAAATCATCGGCGAAGCCTATTCGGCACTCAAGCCGCAGCTCTTCTCCATCTTCCGTCAGGCCGGAATCGACGAGTGTGACTGCGACGACCTCGTTCACGACGTTTTCCTCAAGTTGCTCAACATCGACATCATTGCCGCTGAACACCTGAAAGGCCTTGCCGTTACCATGGCCTATCAGAAACGCACCGACTACTTGCGCCACAAGGCATTCGTATTCAACGAGCAGGCACAGATAGTAAAGATGTGTGTAAACACCACATGCTGCCAAATAAGCACCGACATCAACATCATACTCAATGTCGAAAAACGCATCATGTTCAGCATGAGCGACCTCGACGTCAAGACCTACAGCATGAGTCGCTATGACGAAAAGACCGCCGACGAAATAGCCCAAACGCTCAACATATCTAAGCGTGCCGTTGAGGCTCGGCTATACCGCATGCGTTTAGTAGTGAGGGAAAAGTTAAGAAAAATAGTAAATATCTGAGTGTTTCTTGCTCTGGCTACGTATAACATTCTATAAAATGAAACAATATTTATTATAATAACACAATCATTATGAAAAAACGTATTTGTTATCTTGCACTGGCCTGCATCAGCATGCTGTTCAGTGCGTGCGGTGACGAGGTAGAGGGTCGCATAGACGTTGACGACTCGGCACCTGCACAAGTGACCAATGTTTCGGCACGTGGAACAGCCGGAGCTGTCGAGCTTACGTGGACCATTCCCACGAGCGGCAGCTTCATGTACACCAAGGTGGCTTTTACCGATGCCGACGGTATTGAACAGTATCGACTGTTCTCCAAGGACCATGCTTCGGAAGGCGGAGTGATGAAGGCTCTGATAAAAGGCTTCATCGACTCGAAGCCTGTCAATTTCTCACTCTACGCCTGCTCGGTAAGAGGAAACTGCCAGGCCGCCGTCGAGATTTCCGGCACTCCCGAGCTGCCCAACTTCACCAAGGTGCTCGACAAGGTTACCGTTGACGCTTCACTTGGAGGCATCACCGTAGGCTGCACCAACGACTACGACGAGACAGTTGTGGTGGCTGTGAAATGGCAGTCGGCCGCCAACGCCTCGCTCACCGGCTCGACAAAGTATGTAGTCAGCCCCAAGAGCAACGACTCGCGTTTCGTGCGCCTTGACGTTGACGGAGGCTTCCTTCAGGAAGCGGCCGTGATTACGGTAAACACAGAAGACGAGTATGGACATGCGTCGCCTACGCGTACATTCAACGTAACTCCAAAGTCAATCGTGCCCATCGACCGCAGCGACTGGACAATTCCCGGCGAGGACTTCAATTCCAACGAAGGCACCATTGGCTACAGTTCGCAGGAAGCCATGGGAGAGGGCGCAACCAACGGCCGCGTGCGCTGCGTTTTCGACGGCGACGTGAAGACGTTCTGGCACTCGAGCTGGAAGGTGGCGTCGAAACTGCCACAGTGGTTCATAATCGACATGGGCAAGGACTACACCATAGCAAACATAGAAATCACCGGCCGACAGGGTGACAACAGAGGACAGACCGGCCACCAGATATTCGTATGCTCAGACGAGAAGGCCGTC
>JAQXRI010000069.1 GCA_029218445.1 Prevotellaceae bacterium
GGAAGATACTATGAGCAGCAAAGCTGCTTACAAAGTCCACAAAGTTTTTCCACTGCAAGCCTTTGTGGCGACTTTTAGTCGCTTGTTGTCTTTGTATCTAAAAAATCTTCGTTTCTTTGTGTCTTTGTATTCAAATATATAGGATTAGCTGAATAGTTACGATTTCGTCGAAGTTGAGTTAAAAAATGTTGCTGCGATTAAGTAATTTGAGTTCTTATACGTATAAATAAAAAAGACTATACTCGAAAAATAATGAAGACAAATGCAATACTATTGTCGGCTCTCTGCCTATGCTGCACGCTAAATTCGTCGGCCAACGACGATGAAGTGAGCCGACTGAAGAAGAAAATCGACGCTTACGCCGACAGCGTCGGCAAGAAGCCCGACTGGCTCTTGTCGCGACTGCAGATGTACTGGACAACCCACGCCACCGACGTTTTCATCAAGGACGAGGCGTTCAATCATCCCGGTGGCGAGCGTGCCGTTTGTCCTACAGTGAAGTTTGACGGCACCCGCAGCCATGTCACCTCCTACGACCGTCCGAAACTGGAAGATATAATGCCATACGACGATGACGAGGAAGGCAACGTACACTACATCTCGCGTGCCACGGGAGTGATGGAAAAGACACATCCGGCAAAGACAGGACGCCAAGTGTCAGGCATCAACCGACACATATTGACCATTGCCCGCGACGCCGCCAAGCTTTATGCCGCCACCGGCGACAAGCGATATGGCGACATGGCCTTCGGCGTGTTCGACACCTTCGTCAAGGGTATCTACTATCGCAATGTGCCCAAGGACATGGACAACAGCCACGGACAGACCATCGTGGGCATGACCTCGTTTGAGGTAATCCACGAGGACCCCATCTCCGAACTTGTGGAGATGTATCCCCTACTCTCTTCTTACATCGACAAGGACAGGCAGCTCTATGACGCAGCGATGAAGAAGTGGGCCGACAATATAATTGACAATGGCGTGCCCCACAACAACTGGAACCTCTTCCAGGCCATTTTTGTCGTCAAGATTGCCAACATACTGCAATCCGACGATAAATATGCCGACCATAAGGGCAAGGAGTACTATGTAGATCATATCGTAAACAAGAACACGGTAAGGCAGTGGAGCATAAAGAAGTTGGCCGACTTCGGATTTGACTCCGCTACAGGCATCTGGTATGAGTCGCCAGGCTACAGCGTGAACGTCGTGGCCGACATGGCCGAGTTTGCCAATCAGATGGACCGCGACTATGGCATCGACTTCTTCAAGTCGATACCCGTGCTCACCAAGGCCATCGAGGCTGCCGCACAGTATCTCATGCCCAATAGGATGATATGCGGCTTTGGCGACACCCACCCCAACTACATCAACCCTCGTGCCGCCGACAACATCATCGACTATGCCCGCCGCCACGGCGACAAGGCTCTCGAAGAGCGGTTCCTGAAGTTTAAGAATGCCATAAAGAGCGATGCCTCGGTAGCTGAAATCGGCGATTATGTGTCGCCCGTATTCTCCGCGCCCAATGTGTCATGGCTTATGCAGCGCAGCGGCATGGACAAGCAGCACGACCTCGCCATATCGCTCAACGGCAGTCTTGGCAACCACCAGCACGCCAACGGCATCTCGATGGAATTATATGGCAAGGGATTTGTCTTGGGTCCTGATGCAGGTATAGGCAGGGGACTCTACAGCGGTCAGGACTACAAGGAATATTACTCGCAGTTCCCCGCCCACAACACGGTATGCGTCAATGGCATCTCGTCATATCCCGTGATGATGTCAAGCCACGCCTTCAAGGTGGAGGCAAGCGGCAGTCAGGACGGCAACACATTCTCGCAAGTGAGCTTCAAGGAACCCGAAAGCCAAGCCGACCAGATGCGCACCAACGCCATCGTAAAGACCAGCGCCAAGGGTGGATATTATGTAGATATCTTCCGCAGCAAAACATCCGCAGGCACACCCCCCACCGGGGGGCAGGGGGGCTTCCACGACTACTTCTACCACAATCTCGGTCAGACCATGACGCTCACCCGCGCAGACGGCAGCGCCCTCAACCTCCAGCCCACCGACGAACTCGCCTTTGCAGGCGGCTATCTCTATGCCTACTCCTATATATATAATAAGGAGTCGGAGACAACCACCGACAACGTTCGCTCCACATTCTCAATCGACAATGGCCCCGAGATGACGATGTGGTTTAAGGGTGCCGAAAACCAAACGGTGTTCAAGGCTCTCTCGCCCGTCAACTTGGAATACGAGCGTCTTGGCAAGTTCATGCCCTATGATGTGGAAAAGCAACCCGTTCTCACGTTCATCGCCCGTCGTCAAGGCGAGGCATGGAACGACCCTTTCGTGGCGGTGTTTGAGCCGTCGTCGGCCGACGAGCCTTCAGAAATCGAGAGTGTGGAATACTTCACCCCGGCCGAAGGAGCCGTAGGCATTGAGGTGCATCTGAAGTCGGGCGACACCGACTACATCTTCTCGTCGCCCACAAAATGCAGAATGCAACACGGCGATGTGACCGTCAACGGCGTGTATGCCGTAGTTAGAAACGGAAAGAAAATTATTGAAAAATGAAAAAACTGATATTGCTTGCAGCGATGCTCTGTCAGCTCACGGCCTTTGGCCAAAAGGTTGATGCCGACAAGCAGCTCAAATACTGCCACACGCAGGTGAACAAGGCGCTGAAGGCTCTGAAGGCCAACAACGACTACACCATGATGCCGCGCAACATACTGAACGGCGACAAAGGCAACACGTGGAACTGCCGCAAGGCACGCCCCGAAGAGTGGTGCTCAGGATTCTGGCCGGGAGTGCTCTGGATGACCTACGCCACGTCGGGCGACGGCAACGTGAAGCAGGCGGCCGAAAAATACACAGCCGCCATCGCACCCATTGTCGATAAGCCAGTGTATGACCACGACCTCGGCTTCATTGTAATCAACTCGTACATGAAAGGCTATGAGGCCACACGCCGCGGCGACTACAAGCAGACGGCACTGCGCGCGGCCAACTCGTTGGCCACTCTCTACAACGCCAAGGCAGGCACCATGCTGTCGTGGCCGCGCCACGTGAAGGACTACGGCGGCCACAACACCATCATGGACAACATGATCAACCTTGAGCTGCTGCTGTGGGCGGCCGACAACGGCGGCTCGCCGCTGCTGCGCGACATTGCCGTGGGCCACGCCACCACCACCATGCGCCACCACTTCCGTCCCGACGGCTCGTGCTACCACGTGGCCGTCTATGACACACTGACAGGCGAGTTTCTGCGCGGCCAAACCCATCAGGGCTACGCCGACCACTCGATGTGGGCTCGCGGCCAGTCGTGGGCCATCTACGGCTACACCATGGTTTATCGCTACACCCGCGACCGCGTGTTCCTCGACTTTGCGCAGAAGGTGACCGACATCTACCTGCGACGTCTCCACGAAACGAGCGACGACTGGGTGCCGCGCTGGGACATGGACGACCCTCGCCCCTACGCCCCCAAGGACGCTTCGGCGGCCTGCGTCGTAGCCTCGGCACTGATAGACCTTGCAAAATACGTAGGCGGCTGGTGCGGCCAGTACTACCGCGAGTGTGCCGAGAACATGCTTGCCGACCTTAGCTCCAGCCGCTACCAGTCGGACGAGAGCAACGTGGCGTTCCTGCTCCACTCTACCGGCCACCATCCTGCAGGCAGCGAGATAGACGCCAGCATCGTGTATGCCGACTATTACTACATCGAGGCGCTGGAGAAACTGTCGAAGGCGACGAAATAAACTGCAACCGTCAAAAATTTTTCACATGAAACCATATAAGTTTGAATCAATACTGAAGACCACCATTTGGGGTGGCTACAGAATAGCTCCGTTCAAGGGCATCTACACGGCACAGCCAAACATTGGCGAGTCGTGGGAAATATCGGGAGTAAAAGGCAACGAGAGCATAGCCATAGAGCGAGGCCTTATCGACGATGTTGACGTAGGCCTGAACCTCACACAGCTGATTGACAAATACAAGGGTCTGCTCGTAGGGCAGAAGGTGTATAAGAAGTTTGGCAACAAGTTTCCGCTGCTCATCAAGTTCATCGACTCGCGCCAGGACCTCTCGGTGCAGGTGCATCCCGACGACAAGCTCGCACAGGCGCGCCACGGCTGCGCCGGCAAGACCGAGATGTGGTATATCATAAAGGCCGACGTGGGCGCAAAGATTTACGCCGGACTCAACCGCAGCATCACGCCCGACGACTACGAGCAGCTGGCCACGGCTGAACCCGTCAACGGACGTTCGCCCATGCAGGACGTCATAGCCACCCACGAAGCCCACCAAGGCGACCTCTACTTCCTGCCCGCCGGCCGCCTGCACGCCATTGGCGCCGGCAACTTCCTGGCCGAGATACAGCAGACCAGCGACATCACCTACCGCGTGTATGATTTCGGGCGCAAGGACGCCCACGGCAATCCGCGCGAGTTGCACGTGGAGCAGGCCAAGGAGGCCATCGACTATCAGGTGTGGCCTGAATACCGCACGTCGTACGACAGCACCAAGCCCAACTCGCAGCTCATCAGCTGCCCTTACTTCAACGTCAACAGGGTTGTGGTTCAGGTGGCGGCGGAAATCGACTTCAAGGTCGATTCGTTTGTGGTGGTGGTATGCCTTTGGGGCGAAGCTAACATCAACGGCATAAAGGTGCGTCAAGGCGAGACGCTGCTCGTCCCCGCCTGCGAAAACGTGCTTTACATCTTCGGCAACGCCACGTTCCTTACAGCGACAATGTAATTTTTAGGAGTCAACTCCCCTCTTTCTACTCTCCCCCTCCGACCGCATGGTAAAGCCTCACGGCAGCTACTATGCGGTCGGAAGCGTCTTGTGCAAGGCCAAGATGTGGATGCTGAAGAACAGTCTGCTGCGAACATCGGCTTCAGGGCGCAGGCAGATAACGCAAAAAGTCGGGCTACAAGAACGTTTCGATAAGCATCGACAACATTTTGTATGTCGAATCGATAGGCAATTACGTGAAAATCCACCTTGCAAACGGCGGTTCACTCTTGTCAAAACTCACACTCAGCCACCTTTTCGACATGCTTCCCGAGGGCGAATTTGTGAGGATTCACCGCTCGTTTGTGGTGTCACAATGCCGCATCGACAAGTTTTCATCCACCGAAGTCACCATCGGCTCCAAGCGTCTGCCCATGGGCAGAAAATATGCTAACAGCGTGAAACAGTAGTCGGCAAGGTTTAGGCAAAACCCTGACTGTCAAGCATATATATTCACCATGTTGATTCAGGAAGTCTATACTTATGACACCGCCGATGTAGGGGCGGGAAATTCGTAGAAGTAAATTAAAAAATTAAAGTTCAGTTGCGGTTGATGTTTACGTTAGTTCGACGCAATACAACAAGCGGCGGGAAATTCGACGAAATCAATTAAAATTAAAGTTCATTGAGGGCCAATGTTCAACCTTCAATCTTCAATCTACGAAGTCTTCAACCTTCAAAGCGCAGCAATTCAATGTTCAACCTTCAATCTTCAATATAATAAAAAGTTTGGCAAAAGATTTGGAGATGTGAAATAATAATGCTACCTTTGCCCTCCAAAACAGCGCAACGGATGATAAGAGAGATTTTGTATCAACACAGATTCGAGAAAATATATGGCGACAACTACAGTCGGCTATACTACTTTGCGCTCTCCATTCTGGCCAACGAAGACGACTGCCGCGACATCATCGACGACATCTTCCTGAACGTATGGAACAACATCGCCTCCATCGACATGGCCAACGTCGGCACTTACCTTATGTCGGCCGTGCGCAACAAAGCCATCGACCGCATGCGCCGCGACAAACTGCACCGACAGTACAGCGAAGACTACATACGCCACGCCACCGAGCTTTACACCGACTACTCCGCCGAACTGGAGAAAGACCAGATGGTGGAGGAAATGCTCGACCGACTGTCGCCGCCCACCGACGAAATACTGCGCCTGTGCTACCTGGAACGAAAGAAATACTCCGAAGTGGCCGAGATGATGAACATAAGCCCCAACACAGTAAAGAAACACATCTCGAAGGCTTTGAAAATGTTAAGAGAAATATATAATGGTGAAAAGAATACCCCTTTTAAGTAGCTTTACGTATTACTTATAGACAACCGAATATTTACGATAGAATAAAAAAACGACAATGGACAACAACGACATTAACGGCACCATAGGCAACGACCCCATGCTGGGGTTGGAACGTGAAGAGGTGATGATGACCGACTACTTCAACCGTCGCCGTCATTCCATGCCCGACGTTCAGATGGAACTGAAGGCCTTCAAGAGAAGGCATGGCATAGGCATCTGGCATTCGAGCAGACCCATCATGGCCACTCTGATGGCAGCCGCCGCCGTCGTGCTTGTCGTCTTTTTAATAAAGCCGTGGAACAGTCAAAATGAAGCCAACGTCAACAATGACAAATTCGTGGCATACAACGTGCAGACCGACGTACCAACCAATATAACGATAAGCGTCAATGGCAAGGAATCGGCCGCACCAAAGGGAATGAGAGAGTTTAGGGCTTATTCCAACAATGCCAAGTCAATAGTATATACAACCTTAAAGACACCAGCCCAAATGACGGCAGAAATGGAGCTGACCGACGGCACCATAGTATTGCTCAATTCATGCAGCCAGCTGCGCTATCCCAGCAGGTTTGCCGACGGCGAACGCAGAGTAGAGGTAAAGGGCGAAGCCTACTTCAGGGTAAAGCACGACAGCGGACATCCCTTTGTGGTGGTTGCCAACGGCTTGACCACAACGGTGACAGGCACCGAATTCAACGTTAGGGCATACAACGACATTAGCCCTGCCATAACCCTCGTTGAAGGCAGTGTAGAGGTTAATCCTACCGGCAGCAACGACGTACAGAAAATCATTCCCGGACAACATGCAAAGCTCGACGACAGCGGCAAGCTGACCATACGTAACGTCGATACCTACATATATACGGCTTGGACTGAAGACAAATTCTATTTCGACAACGCAACTCTCTACGACATTGCCTGTGAACTTGGACAATGGTACAACATCAGCGTAGTGTTTGACAATCCCAAGTTAATGAACATCCGACTGTTCATGACCGCTGACCGCAGCGACGATATAGGAGAACTCGTCGAGTCGCTCAACATGATGAAAAAGGCCAAAATCAGCCTTCAAAACAATCAAATAGTAATTAGGTAATAAACGAGTTGACGAGTTAATTGTAACGTGAGTTCGACGAATTGTTTTTTTTCCGCCGATTGTTCAGTTTTTACTATTATTCTTTTTCCAATTTCGAAATTTCGCCTGCGCAAATGTATATTGGGCGAATGGGTAGTTCGGGCAGCAGCGAGCGGAGATATTTTGACGCCTTGTCGCGCTGTGCGTCGGTGGCCTCCTTGTAGCGTCCTGCGAAGTTTTCGATGAACGGCGTTACTTGGTCGGCGGCGAGCTTCTTGAAGTTCTTTTGGCAGAAGGCGAGATACTTGTCGAGGTCGCCCTTGGCGTAGGTCTCGATAAACTGATAGGCCACGTCGTATTTGCCTGCCGCGTTGAATCCGCCGTCGGCAATTGCCTTCTTCAATGCCTCGTATTTCGTTGCGTCATATTTTATCTTCATGCCGAGATAGTCTTTCACCATTGTGTCATACACTTCGCCTATCACGCTATCAACAACGTGCTTCTGCTCTGCGGCAAACTTGCTGCGGTTGGCCACCATAAACTCAAACTGGCGGCTGTTGATGTCGTCGGCGTAATACTGGAAGATGAACGAGTTTCGGGCGTTCAGCTTGGCGTTGTCGTCAAGGCTTTCAAAATAAGTGTTGACGATGTTGTCGCGCAGGTTGACGAGCGAGTCGCGCTCATTGCTTTGGTACATATACCTTACATCGTCGTCGATAATGAATGCCATTCCCTTCACCACTTCTGGTGTGCGCTCGCCTTTTGCATAGCGTTCGCGGAGTCGTTCGGGCGAGTTTTCGGGCTGCGATACCTGCAGCATCTTCTCTATCCATTTGTCGGCTTCATAGTAGCCCAGCACGCGGTTAATTTCCTTCTTGTCGGAAGTAGCGATTATGAATGTTGGGTAGGCCTTCACGCCATAGAGCTTTGCCACTTCGGGACCGTCTTCCTTCTCGGCGTCAAACTTTACGCAAACGAAAGTCTTGTTCATAAAGTCGCCCACCTTCTTCTGTGGGAATGTTTGGTTTGCCATCATCTTGCATGGTCCGCACCATGAGGTATAGACGTCGATGAAGATGAGTTTGTTTTCGGCCTTTGCGGCCTTGGCTGCCTCGTCGAGGCTGATGTGGCGGAAGTCGGTCTGTGCGCCGGCTGCCACGACTGCCATCAGCATGATGGCGATAGTAAGAATCTTTTTCATAGTTGTAGATATTCTTTATTGAAGATTCCCACCCTTTATCTATGCAGTGCGGTAAGGTGATTATAAAAGGGTGGGAAAATTTTGTATTCAATCGTCAAGCAGTGGCGTTTGACCTGCTTTGGTTATTTCAGGGTCGGCATAGTCAATCTTTCTCAGTTTTCCGCTGCCTGAGATTGTCTTGACGGGTTGGCCTACGGGTTCGCCGCCCACCACGTCGTAGATGTATATTTTATAGGTGTTGCCCTTTTGTGTTCCTACAAACAGTCGGTCCCACGAGTCGTTGGCTTTGAGGAATCGGTTGGCTATGTATGTAACGGTTTCGTCGGCGGCCAGTCCTGCCAGCGGCAATTCCTTTTCGGCCACAATGCCGTTGAGGTCGTAGGAGTAGAGCTTGTTGCCGTCGATGTTGTAAACGACGGTCGATTGCAGGCAGTTGACGGCCGTGACGCTGCTTTTTGCCAAGTGGCTGCCGGCCTCCACTTCTTTAATTTTCGCAATGCTTGCCATGCTTGTGCTTGGGTCAAACTCGATGTAGTAAATCCATCTCTTTGCGCTGTCGTTTTTGTCCTGCATGATGAAATAGCCTGTTCCGCTGCCTGCCAGGCACATTCCCGACGAGAGGCATTCAACGTTGTCCAGTCGTACCATCGGCGTGCCGTCGGTTCCGTTAACGGGGAAGTAGGAGCCGTTGTAGTCAATCTCGCCAAAGCGCTGCTCTCCTTCGTTCCATGTCACGAAATACATGTTTTTGCCATTGCGTATCACGTGTGTGCTTGAGCCGTTGTCGCCAATGGTGGCAAACTTTCCAATGCTGAGCATCACGCTCGATAGATAACTTGTAAATACGGCCGAACTGCTGAGGTAATGGCCTGAGTAGCTGCTGTAAACGGTGCGGTAGGGCTTGCGTCCGGCCACATATCCGTCGTAGGTGCAGTTGGTCTCGTCCATTACTTTTTTCATGTCGAGAATTCTGTACCAACGCGCCTTGTCGTCGTCGGTCGTAATCGACACGCATGTGCCCGACGCCTTTTCGCCGTCGTCGGGGTTTATGTAGCACATGTTGGGAATAATGTCAAGGCTTCGTGGCTTTCCCTTTATGGCTCCGTCGCTCTTTTCCGACAACACGTTGCTTATCAATGTTTCTTCCATGGTGCTGTAGAAGTCGATGTCAGTGTCGCCGTTTCCGTTCTCCTTTATTATGTAGAAGCCTTTTGACAAGGCTGAGGACACGGTCACGTCGAACAGCTGGCTTTGCTGTCCGTATCCTGTGCTTTTCGAGGTTACGGTAAGGTAGAACTTGTAGTTGCCGTCGAGCATGTTGACCTCATACTTCAGATTTCTGTCGGTCGATATTACCTTGGCTTTCTCTGACGGCCCTATAGTCTGCACCGTGGGGTCGTAGTAAGCCCATGAGTATTCGAGGTCGTCATCGGCGAACGACGATGTTATCTGCGGGTTTATTTCAAGGTATCGTCCCGCAAACGACGTTACGCTGTATCGGCTTTCTATGCCGCTTATTTGTATGTTGGTCTTGTCGGTGCCGTAGCTTGAATCGTCGCTGCTGCACGATTGTAGCGACAGCAGTGCGACAATTGTCATCAACAGTGTGAAATGTATTTTTTTCATAATCGCGTTCTGTTTTGTTGTTTTACATTGGGAAGAAAACTATCGATCCGTTGGCTTCTGTCAGTGGACCTTCGCCACGTGCCGCCCTTTCGGCGTTTTCCTTGTCGAGGGCTTCTTGGAACATGGTCGATAGATAGAACATGTAGTTCTGGTCGGCCTGCGAGTAGTTGTTGAACTTGTTGGCGGCGATGTATTCCTCGTCCCACAGGTTGCCGCTCACCTTTATCATGAACTTGTGCTTCTCGGTGCCGTACTGTCCAAACATGTAGTTCATCAGTCCTGTCCAGTTGGAAGGCTTGACGAGCATGTCGGTTATTTTGACATACTTGTAGAGCAGGTCGTTGTAGCCCACCTTAAACTCGTCGTTGTCCTTTATCGTAAACTTCAGTGTGAACACCTTGTCGGCCTCTGTTTCGTGGCGCAGAACCACTACGGGGAAGTATGCGCCCACCGAGTCGGCCTTTATCACGTAGTGCTTGCGCAGTTCGGCGTTGTCAAAGGCCACGTAGTGTGTGCCTGCCACGGCGTCGTCTTCGCCGGTCATCACCTGCTGCAGTTCAAACGTGCGGTCGTGGTCGGCTGGAAATCCCATTGTAGTCACTCTCATCCATACGGTGTCCTGCGGCACTTCGTTGTGATATACGAAACAGTAGCTTTGCAGCGTGTCGGTCTTGCTCTCGTTGTAGAAATTCAGGCGTGCAGTGTGGTCTTCCCATACAGGCAGGTCTTGTTCGCACGATGTAGTCAGCAGTCCTGCCAACGCCGCGGTTATGAATAATAATGTCTTTTTCATTGTCTTCATTGTTTTTTTAGTTGTTGTGGTTTATTCCGCTGCCTTGTCGGCAGGATTGAATTCCGTGTTGGGCAGAGGCAGAACGTATTCGTCGTCGCCCATTTGCTGATAAGAGAACATCATCGACTTCTCGCCTGTTCGCTTGTAGCAGTAGAACATCTGTCCCTCGCCGTAGAACTCGCGTCGGTATTCGTTCACTACTTCGGCCTTAACGTCGTCCATCGACGCGAAATCGTCGGTGATGTTCACGTTGCGTGCCGCCATGTATGTCCTGTACAGTTCGTTGGCTTCGGCGAGGCTGCCGGTTGTCTCCATGGCAATGAGGTACATCTCGGAGAGTCGCAGCAGTGGCATTATCTGTAGCGCCGTGTGCAGTTCAAGCGTCGTGTGGTTGTCCTTTATGTTCCAATAGTATTTCTTTATCGTTGGGCTTTTCGTACCTGTTGGCGAAGCCGTGTTGTGGTCCCACATGTTCAGGTAGCGGTTGTTGCTTGTGGTGTTTTGGCCTGCATAGAGCTTGTTGTCGAGGTTTCGTGTCGATACATACATCACCTGTTCGGTCAGTACTCGTGTCGATGGGTCGCCTCCCAAGGTGCTTATGCTGTAGTCTATGAGGTCGGTTATGTGCAGTGCCAGCAGGCATTCGCTGGGCAGTGCATAGTGGCCTTGCTCATAGTCGTTGTTGCCGGCCAGCTCAACCACTTTCTTGCCTTTTATCCTTGCGTCGATCACGGCCTTTGCTTCCTTGTAGGCGTTGGCGTTATCGCCTATGTACAGATAAACGCGTGCCTTCAGTGCCTTTACGGCCCAGTAGTTGAAGCGATGGCGTCGATACACGAGGAAGTTGTCTTCCAGGAGGTCGTCGGCAGGATTGGTGTCGGTGCCTGTCAGCTCGTCAAACGTATATTCCATTATCGGGTCGCTCTTGCCCAGTTTCTCTTCGGCTGCGTCGAGGTCACTTAGTATTTTCTTTGCAAAGTCGTTGAAGCCGTAGTATGGCGGCAAGGTGTAGATGTCGTTGCTCTCGGAGTATGGCAGCGACACTGTCTTTTGTGCATTCTGCGGCATCTGTCCAAAAAGTCTTAGTATGTCGAAGTGGCAGAATGCCCTGATGGCCCTTGCCTCGCCTTCCACAATGTTGCGCGCCTGCTCGTCGGCTATCGACGCGGGATTGGCCGTGATGTGGTTGATTATCGAGTTGGCCTGCACCACTACGTTGTACATGCCGCTGTAAATAGCCTTCAGTGCGTTGCGGCTTACGTCGTCGTCGTAGAAGTGGTAGTGCATGTAGTACAGCTCCAGCCGGTGTGACGAGTTGGGCATGTTCCACAGGTTGGCCAGGCATTCCACGTTGGTCATTGTCAGCTTTTCGCCGTAAAGGTCGCGGCTTGTCATTGCCGTATAGCAGCCGGCCAGCGCTTCCTTGTAGCCTTTGTATGACGAGAGGAGGTCGTCTTCGCGCACTTCCGTCTCGGGCTTCACGTCGAGCCAGTCGTTGCACGATGCAAGTGCCAGCGCCGACATTGCCATGAATATGTATCTTGTTATCTTATTCATTGTATTATCGTTTTTTTTATGTTGTTTTTACGTTGATGGCTTCGCTTAGAAAGTAAAGGTTACCGTTCCCTGCACGTTGCGGGCGTAAGGATAGTTGGTGCCTCGCTCGTACTTCACCGACGACCAGTAGAACAGGTCGTTGGCGTTGATGCCAAACAGCACCGACTCAAGTCCTGTGTTGTTGCGCAGCCAGTCGGTGTTCCAGCGGTATTGCAGGCTGGCCGACTGCAGTGACAGCACGCGGTCGTCAAACACGTAGCGCGATGTAGCACGTGTGTCGTTGTAGGTAAATCCACGGAAGAAGGTGTTGTCGCCGGGCTGCATCCAGCGGTCGCTGAGCACTCGCTCGTCAACGTTCTTGTGAGCTATGGTGCCTGTTGACACCTCGACGCGGTCGCGCAGTGTGGAGTTGTACATCTTGCCGCCCCAGTGGTAGCCGAACGACACGTTGAGCGTAAAGTTCTTCCACATCACCATGGTGCGGAAGTTGCCGCGGTAGAGTGGCTGGCTGCTGCCGAGGAACACCTTGTCGGCGGCGTTCCACTTGCTTGTCACGTTGCCGTCCTTGTCGAGATAAACTTCTTGGCCGGTGCTTGGGTCGATGCCGAGGCTCTGCACGGCGTAGATGGAGTTGAGCGGATTGCCCTCGTAGAAGAGGTTCGACACCTCGACGTTCTGCTCCAGGTATTTCTCGTTCTGTGCCTTGATGGCATCTGACAGTTTTGTTATCTTGTTCTTGTCGTATATCAGTTGTGCGCCAATCATCCAGTTGAGCTGGTGCTTGTGGTCGCGAATGATGTAGGCGTTGACGCTGGCCTCAAAGCCGTGGTTGCTCATTTCGCCAATGTTGGCCACATACGACGAGAAGCCCGTGGAGAGCGGAAGGTCCATGGCCGACAGCAGGTCGGTGGTCTTCTTGGTGTAGTAGTCGAACTCACCGGTTATGCGGTTGTTCAGCAGTCCGAATTCAACGCCGATGTTCAGCTCCTTGGTGTTCTGCCATGTGAGGTCAGGGTTGCCCAGTCCCATCATCGATGCCGATGTCCATCCGAGGTATCGGCTGCCCGACAGGTAGCGGTATGAGGTATAGACGCTTTCGGTGGTGAAGTCCTGCGAGCCGGTCACGCCGTATGAGCCTCTCAGGCGCAGTGTGTTGATGGCCTTAATGTTCTTCATCCATTTCTCGTTGTGCAGGTTCCAGCCCAAGCCGGCACTCCAAAACGGAGCAAAACGGTCGTTGCTGCCAAACTTTGAGCTGCCGTCCACGCGATAGCTCAGGTCGGCGAAGTAGCGGTTGTCGTAGGTGTAGTTGACGTTGCCCGTCACGCCTACTATGCGCGCAATGTCCTTCGAGCCTGTGGGCGCGCTGCCATATTCGTATTGCGTGGCATTGCCCAGGAAGCTCATGTCTTCGTTGGTAAAGCCTTCGGCCACTATCTGATAGTTTGTAGTGCGCGTTTCCTGCACCGACCAATCGACGCCGGCGTATATTTGGTGCTTTTCGGCAAAGGTCTTGTTGTAGCTCAGTGTGGCGTTGGCGCTGAACAGGTCGATGCGTCCTGTGCCGTAGGTGTAGCGACCTTTGCGCAGCATTCCTTCGTCGGTTTCATATTTTGTGCCGGCGAAGGTGGAGTGTTCGGCAGGCAGGAAGAGGTCGCTGGTCGAGCGGGTGGTGGAGTAGCCCAACTTGCCGCGGAAGCGCAGGCCGTCGAGAATAATCCATTCTACCGAGAAGTTGTCGAGGAAGCTGATGTATTCGCTCTTGTCAAAAGTGTTGAGCGTTGCGTCGTAGAGCGGGTTGCCCACCTTGTCGCTGCCTGTAAAGTCGGGGAAGGTCTTTACTATTTGGCCGTTCTCGTCGTATGGGTTGTTGTATGGCTGCTGGTCAACATAGTTCTGAAACGAGCCGTATTCGCTCTCCTTCGACTTGTTGGAGGTGAAGCTGGTGTAGTTGCGGAAGATGAGGTTCTTCACCGAGTACATGAGCGTGATGTCGCCGTTCACGGTCTTTCGGCTGCTGCCCTTCATTGCGCCCTCGATGTCGTTGTAGCCCAATGATGCCGCCCAGCGGAACTCATTGGCTCCACCGTCGAGCTGAATGTTGTAGCGCTGGCCTACGCCGTTGCGTACTGGCTTGTGTATCCAGTCGATGTCGGTGCCGTCGAGCACGGCCTTCAGACGGCGGTTGTAGTTGTTGTTGTATTGCCATTGCAGTTCGGGCTTCGAGGCCTCGTACAGTCCTATCTGCTTTTCCAGTTGCAGCTTCTGTGCGGCGTTCAGCAGGTTGTACGAGCTGAGGTCGGGCAGCTGCAGGTCGATGCCGGCCTTGGCCGTCACGCGCAGCTTGCCTTCCTTTGGTGTCTTTGTTACCACCACGATAACGCCGTTGGCTCCACGCGAACCGTAGATGGCCGTTGCGGCGGCATCCTTCAGTATGTTGATGCTCTCAATCTGCTCGTCGTTGTAGTCCATCAGCTTAGTGAGCGAGATTTCAAAGCCGTCCAATATAATAAGAGGTGTGTTTACTGTCTGCTGTGCGTTGCTGTTGAATTCCTCTACGCTCATGGGCAGAGTCGAAGAGCCGCGAATGTTCATGTTGGGCAGCACGTTGGGGTTGCTTCCGGCCAAGTTGTTGACGGGAAAGTTTATCGACGCGTCGATGTTTTTCAGTGTCTGCAGCAGGTTGGTGCCCTTGTAGGTCTGCAGCTGGTCCTTGTCAATGGTCGATAAGGCTCCCGTGTAGCTCTCCTTTGCCTTGCGGAAGATACCTGTCACGACTACTTCGTTCAGACTGCCCGACTCTTCGTGCAGCACAATGCGCAGCAGCTTGCCCGAGTCCTTGCCTGAAAGCGTTACCGTTTCGGGCTTCATGCCTATAAACGAAAACAGCAGCGTGGTCGGTTGTCCTGGCTGAACGGTCAGTCTGAACTGTCCTTCAGTGTCGGTCATGCAAAGGGTTTTGCCGTCGGGTGTCTTTACCGACACACCTGGCAGCGGTTGTCCCTCGGCGTCCACCACCTTGCCGTTGGCAACAACCGTCTTGTCGGTTGTTTTTGCCGTTTCCGACTTATATACGGTGATGCGTCCGCCTTGCACGGCGAAGGTCAGTGGCTTGCCTTCCACCACCTCCTTCACGGCCTCCTGAGCGGTGACGTTTTTGAGTGTCTTCGTCACGCTGTAGCCGTCAACGTCCTCGTAGGCGAAAGCTACGTTGACTCCCGATTTCTTACTGATTGTCTTGAGGCAGTTGGCCAGTTTCTCGTTGCTGAACGAGGCACTGAACCGTTTGCCCGTTTGTGCCGATGCCGTTGTTGCCATCAGCAGCAGACCTACCAGGATTATGGCAGTCTGCCTGAATCTTTCTTTTGTCATACGTGTTGTTTTATGTTATTAGTGTCCTTTTAAGTTGTACGAACCAACATGAGAATCGGGTATGGCAAAAGAAAGAAAAATGATATTTTTTTAGTTGACAAGTTGACAAGTTAATTGTAACGTGAGTTCGACGAAATCCAACCGTCAAAACCGCCGCCTGTAGGGGCGGTTAAAAACAATTCGTCGAACTCACGTTAGTCATTTTGCTACACCGTGAATCAATTGATTCACTTGTTGCCAAAGGCGGCCAGCAGACGGTCTTTCTCGGCCTGCGTAATGGGTATGATGGTACCGTGGCGTGGCGTAAACTTGCCCTCGGTGGCAGTGTTCTGCACCACTTTGAAGTTTTTAAGGTCGGCGCTCTTGCAGAACTGGTAGTGGCCGTTGGCATAGCAGTCGTACATTACAATCCACGACTTGCCGTCGATGCTCCGGCATACGCCAACGCCTTCTACGGCCTCGTTGGTTTGGTCAACATGCGCCTCGTGCTTCGTCCACTGGCTGCCATTGGGCTTTCCCGGCTCGGCGGTGAGGGTCTTGGCCGTTGCCTGGAAAATGCCTCGTCCGCTCTCGCTCTTGTAGAACAGGTGGTAGAGGCCGTCGCCGGGGTTGTACACTATGTCGCCGTCGATGGTGGCGGCGCCATTGTCGAAGAGGAACTGCGGTTGGCCGATGAGGTCGGTGAAGTCGTCGTTGACGTAGGAATAGTAGATGCGGTCGAACGAGTCGCTCTTGCTTGTGCGCAGCGAATAGAACACCATGTATTTTCCCGCCTTTTTGTCATAGATGGTCTCGGGAGCCCAAACGCGTGTGACGTCGCCCCACTGCTTAGGATACTTTGTGGGGAAGTTGACCACCGAGTGCTGCCAGTTGATGAGGTCGGTGCTCTTCATCAGCACCATGCCGCGGTTGCTGGCCCATCCGAGCGACGACTTCATGTCGGTAACTACCATGTAGAACGTCTTTCCGTCTTCGCAACGCAGTATGTGAGGGTCTCTCACACACTGTGTGAAGGCTATGGTGTCGCTGCTGATTACGGGATTGCCGCCGTTGAGCGGCGTGTAGTTGTAGCCGTCGTCGCTAAGTGCGTAGCATATCTGCTCTTCTTCGGGGGCGTTGCCCGTGAAGTAGGTAAACAGGTAAGCCACTTTCTCGTCTTGCTGTTGGGCGTAGGCTGCGGTAATCACGGCCGTCGCCAGTAGTGTCATTAATTTTCTTTTCATAGTTAGAATAGTATTAAATAAGTGTATAATTATAAAGTTGAAAGCAAGGTATCATATTCTTTTCAGCATGGTCAGTTCGTTGCGGCCGTCGATGCGCCGATAGGTCACTTCGTCCATTATATTCTTTACGAGGAAGATGCCGAGGCCGCCTATGGGACGCTCTTCTACAGGAAGCGTGATGTCGGCCGAAGGACGGCTGGTGGGGTCGAAGGCGACGCCACTGTCGGTGATGACAAAGGCCAAGGTGTTGGGGCTGTCGGAATGTATGGCGTCGAGTCGTATCTGCGCCTCCTGCCCCTTGGGATAGGCGTATAGCATAACATTGACCAAGGCCTCCTCCAACGCCAAGTTGATGGTGCCTTCCATATCCTCGGAAACATTGCACTTGGCAACGACTTCGCTGACGAACGGCTGAAGCCTGACAAGCTCGTCCAACGAATTGCTGACGACAAGCGTCGCCACGGTTGTTGTTCCTTTTAGTTGTGTAGTCATACTGTTGTCGTGTTAAATTAGCCGCAGGCACATGAGCGTGAGGTCGTCGCTCTGAGGCGCATTGCCTGCAAAGTCGGCGGCCAGCTGCTGCAGCCGTGTCACTATGTCGCGAGGCGAGGCGCAGGGGCTTTGCCTCATTGTTTCTGCCACTCTGTCGTCGCCAAGCAAGGCGTGCTGCTCGTTTTCGGCTTCGGTAAGTCCGTCGGTGTACAACAGAAGTACGGCTTGGCGCGGCAATAGCATCTCCTGGCTTTGGTATTCGAATCCGTCCCACGCTCCGACGGGAATGTTGGGCTCGACGTCCAGGAATGAGCACTCGCCTGAAGTACTGAGCAGCAGCGGAGGATTGTGGCCGGCATTGCAGTAGGCAAGACGGCCGCTGTCGAGGTCGAGCACTCCGATGAACATCGTTATGAACATATTGTTGTCGTTGTCCTGCGACACCACCTTGTTAAGCACCGAGGCGATGTAGGAGGGCGACTGGCTGTGGGCGGTGACAATGCGGAACATGGTGCGGGCTATGCCCATGACCATTGCCGCCGGCACGCCTTTGCCCGACACGTCGCCTACGACAAAGAACAGCTTGCCCTGAATCACCTGGAAGTCGTAGTAGTCGCCGCCCACCTGCTTGGCGGGCTGCAGGAATGCCGCCAGCTCCAAATGCTCGCATCCCTCGTAGGGCGGAAAGCGATGTGGCAGGAGGCTCATTTGTATGCCGCGGGCCACGTTCAGCTCGCTGTCGATGCGCTCCTTGGCGCGTGTGGTTTCGGTAAGCTCGGCAATGTATTGCTTCAGCGACGTCTGCATGTGGGCAAAGGCATCGTGAAGGCGGCGCATCTCGTCGCTCGTGTCGATATGCGGCAGAGGATAGTCGAAATGGCCGGTGGAAATGGTGTTGCTCGCCTCGGTGAGCTGACGCAGCGGACGCATGGAGACATACATAATCTGGCGGATGCAAACCGTGAGCAGCACAAGTCCTATAAGGAATATTGCGACGGTGTAGATGTGGGTGTTGCCAAGCTCGCTGATGATGGTTGAATAGGGACTGAGGCTGCACATCGACCATTCGGTGAGCTTCAGCGGCACGTAGCAGGCAAGGACGTCGGTGTCGTCAATCTCCAAGCGCATCAAGCCCTCCTTCTGCGCCAGCATGTCGTGGCCAATGTCCTTCAGCTCGTCGCTGTCGAGCTCGGTGGCCCAATCCACGATGTTCTTCTTCAGTATCACTGATGTGTCGGGATGGGATATGAAGGTGCCCTTGTTGCTCAATATGAACGAGAAGCTGTCGGGATATGGCCTAAGGGCCTTGACGGCTACGACCAAGTTGCGGAGCGAGATGTCGGCGGCGAGCACTCCATACACGTGGCCCTCGGCGTCGAGCAGAGGCAGGGTGTAGGTGGTCATGAGAACGTTGCCGTCACCGGCGTCGTAGTAAGGCTCCGACCATGTTCCGCGCTTGCGCTGGCAGGCCTGCCGGAACCACTCCTTCTGCGTATAGTCGTATGTGGCCTTGTCGTTGAAGTGCTTGGTGTGTAGGTGCTTTAGCGAGTCCTGCCAAGCGTATTCCATAAACAGCTCGCCCTTTTCAGGATAGTATGATGGCTCGAAGGCTACCGACGCGCCTACTATGAAGTTGTCGGCAAGCACAATGTCCTCGGCTATGTCCATAATCTTGTCGGGCGACGCAAGAGACTTCTCCACCACGGGGCGATAGTCCTTCAGGGTGCGCTCGACGTCGCTCAGCTGCTGCTGCGTCTTCTGCAATACGTTTCTCATCAGTACCTCAGTGTACCTGAAGGCCTGCATCTCCTCGCGCTGAACTCCATAATAAAGGAACACAGCCGCAATGCTGCCGAAGATGATGGTGGAAAGCAGCAGTATGTAGAAACACAGTTTCGCCGACAGCGACTTGAATACAGGTTTCTTCATTTATCTCCTTTTATCTTCATTAATCTACTTTTTACTACTTGCTAAAGTTGAGATGTTTTATTATTCCGCTACAAAAGTATTGAAAAAATTTCAAATTGCAGCATCATTTTGAAGAAAATTAATCAAAACTTTCATTTTTGTTTGGAGAAATGAAATTATATTCGTAATTTTACCGCCCGAAACAACAATAACGCACACGAGATGTTGACAAAGTGGCTGACGGCATACATGCTGTTTTTCGTTGTCGTGCAATGTTTTGCAGGCAACATCCACACTGGGCTTTTCGCCTTCCCCATAGGCTTTGCACTGGCTGTGGCTGCCATTGCCGTCCTGTATGTGCTTGAAAGGGAACGCGGACAGGCCAAATGGCTTGTGGCGATGAGGTCGCCGAAAATGGCCTGCGCACTGCTGTCGCTCACAACAGCCGCCTGCATAGCCGTAGGCAGCGTGCCTTCATTAAGCCCGTTCAGCACGTCGTGGCCTTTCGTGGCACTGCTCGTGGCCTTGGCCATGCATCTGACGCTCATAGTGATTCACAGGCTGCGCTCGTTCAGCCTCAAGAGGGACGGGGCGTTCATGGCTGTCCACGGTGGACTGTGGCTGGCACTGGCTTGTGGACTGGTGGGAGCGGCCGACACGTCCGAGCTGCGCACCATGGTGACCACCGACCACGAAACGACCAGAGCCTTCGACCCGCAGGGAAGAGCGGTGCCGCTGCCCTATGCGCTGCAACTGCGCGACTTCAGCATCGAGCGCAACAAGGCCGACGGCTCGCCCACACAATATGCGGCCACAGTGGCCATCGACGGCAAGCCCACACGCCTGGCCGTCAACAGTCCGTATCAGATGAGCATGAGCGAAGACATCTACCTCATGAGCTTCGATGCACGTGGCTCGCAGGCCAACAGGGTAAGCTGCGTGCTTCAGATAGTGCGCCAGCCACTGAAATATCCCATGCTGGCAGGCATAGTGTTGCTCCTTGCAGGAGTGGTGTTTAACTTAAAGCGTCTAATATGATTACGTGGAACGAGTTTCTGCCCTTCGCCTCGGCGGCCATAGTGCTGTGGCTCACGGGAGCCGTAGCCGCCCTAAGGAAAACCAAGGGGCGCAGCAGCATTGGCGTATGGGCCACGGCAGCCGGCTTGGTGGTATATGCGGTGTTTGTGGCTGGCCTTTGGCAAAGCCTCGGCCGTCCGCCGCTGCGCACGCTCGGCGAGACGCGACTGTGGTATTCGCTGTTTATGGTGGCGTCGGGACTGGCTGTCTATGCGGTGTGGAACTACCGCTGGATTCCATTGTTCTCGCTCGTCGTGGCCACGGTGTTCGCCATTGTCAACATTGTGCGTCCCGAACTGCACGACCAAAGCCTAATGCCCGCACTGCAGAGCCTGTGGTTTGTGCCTCACGTCACGGTATATATGTTTTCCTACAGCCTGTTTGGCTGCGCCTTCCTGCTGGCCTTGGCAGGCCTTCACCACCACACCGACTCCTACCTCCACTCCGCCGACCGCCTTGTGGCCATAGGCATGACGTTCCTTACGCTCGGCATGCTCTCGGGCTGCATCTGGGCGAAGCAAGCGTGGGGAAGCTACTGGAGTTGGGACCCGAAGGAGACATGGGCCGCCGCTACATGGTGTGCCTACCTCGTGTATGTCCACAGGCGATTAATCCGCCGCGACAGTCAAGGCTACAAAGGCTCCTACGTGTGGCTGATAGTAGGATTTGCGCTGCTTCAGATGTGCTGGTATGGGGTTGACCTCCTGCCTACGGCATCTGAAAGCATGCACAGTTACAACTGAAAACTACCTACATAAAAAAAATAAATCATTATGAAAAAAACAAGTAAAATCATTCTCGGCGGAGCAGTAGTCGTGGTGGGCTTGGCAATAGCTTACCGCGCCGTCAACCAGGCTCCCGACAAGTCGTTGCCGGCCAACGAGCAACTGACAGAGATTCTTGACAAGGGCGGATGCGTGTTCTGTCACAGCGCCAACCCTGACTTGCCTTTCTATGCCGACCTGCCAGTGGCAAAGTCGCTCATCAAGGCTCACGTTGACGAAGGCTACAAGGCATTCGACATCGAGCCTATGATGAAGGCCATAAAAAACGGCGAGGCTGTAAACGAGGTCGATTTGGCCAAAGTAGAGAAGTGTGTGGCCGACGGCACCATGCCGCTCGTGTCGTACTATCTCGCCCACTGGGGCTCGTCGCTGACATCGGCCAAGACCGACATCGTGCTCGACTGGGTGAAGCAGCACCGCGCACAGTTCTACCCCAACACTTTGGCCGCCGACGAGTTTAAGAACGAACCGGTGCGCCCCATACCTGACTCGGTGGCCGTCAACGCCGACAAGGTGGCTCTGGGCAAGGAACTGTATCACGACACTCGACTGTCAGGCGACGGAACCATCTCGTGCGCCTCGTGCCACGCCATCGAGACGGCGGGTGTTGACAACCACAAGTTCTCCGACGGTATAGGCGGACAGCAGGGCGGCATCAACGCTCCAACGTCATACAACGCCGTGTTCAACTTCGTACAGTTCTGGGACGGACGCGCACTGACTCTGGCCGAGCAGGCTGCCGGACCTCCACTCAACCCCGTGGAGATGGGCTCGAAGTCGTTTGACGAAATAGCCGGACGCCTTGCCGCCGACGCCGACTTTGCCAAGCGATTCACTGCCGTATATCCTGAAGGCCTCAACGAAAAGACCATTACCGACGCCATTGCCGAATACGAGAAGACGCTGCTCACGCCAAACTGTCCGTTCGACCTCTACCTCAAGGGCGACAAGAACGCCATGACCGCCGAGCAGATTGAAGGCTACGAACTGTTTAAGGAGTACAAGTGCGCCACATGCCACGCCGGTGTCAACATGGGTGGACTGTCGTATGAGCTGATGGGACAGCGCGCCGACTACTTCAAGGACCGCGAGGTGAACGCCAAATCGGGACTTACCGACAGCGACAACGGACGCTGGGCACAAACGAAGGTGGAGCGCGACCGCTATCGCTTCAAGACTCCAAGCCTGCGCAACATCGCCCTCACATGGCCTTACTACCACGACGGCAGCGTGCCTACTCTTGAAAAGGCTACTGAGATGATGGCTGAATACCAGGTGGGACGCAAGATGCCTGAAGCTGAAATAAAGAAGGTGAAGTCGTTCCTCGATGCTCTCACAGGACAGTATCAGGGCAAAACCCTCACCAATACTAACAACAAATAAGGTATAGCCGCAACCAAATAGTTCAGCCCCTATGCAACACCTTTGTCGCATAGGGGCTACTACAGAAATAAAAATCGGGATATTCTCACGAATAACCCGATTTTAAAAAAAAGGATGAATTAAAAATGTGTTATGAACTCAAGAAAATCAAACCATTCAAACAGGACTCTTTTCTTTTAAAAATAGACGTTGGCTCCCATGCAGCTCGTAACGCCAAGAGTGGTTGCTATCGCCGTAGCGATTGAAACTATCAGCTGGACTATCAGCTTCCAAGTCTCCTTTTTAATTGGTGTACTCATAATGATGATTTTTTAGTGGTGAGGGGTGAGAGGTAAGAGGTGAGAGAATACTTTCGAGGTAGTT
>JAQXRI010000070.1 GCA_029218445.1 Prevotellaceae bacterium
CCAGAACATTTGGGCAGAGGCCAAGGACTTGAAACGCGGCATCGTCAGCGTTCGCAACGAGTTCTTCTTCCGTTCGCTCAACGGAGTGAGGATGCTGTGGGAAGTGACTATCAACGGAACAAAAAAAGCAGAAGGCAAGATAGAGAGTCTCAACTGCAAGCCGCAGCAAAGCATCGACGTCAACCTGCCTCTGCAAGACATTTCATTCACGGAGAATGACGACGTGATGCTCAACATACGTTTCGTGGAACGTGAACCTCAGACCTGCGAGGACATAACCATCGCCTCGCGCCAACTCATCGTCAACGAGGCTCTGCCACGATTCGCAGCTTATTCGGCTGAGGGACGCGTGAAGGTGAAGACTACTGAAAAGAGCATCGGCCTGACGGGCAACGGCTTCTCAGTTTCGTTCGACCGCACCACCGGCTTTGTCGCCGACTACACCGTAGGCGGACAACGACTGATGGAAGCCGAAGGCCTACGCCCCAACTTCTGGCGTGCCGTAACCGACAACGACATGGGCGCATCCTTGCAGAAGAAATATGCGGCATGGCGCGACCCGAAGCTCACGCTCAAAGACCTGAGAGTCATGAAGGGCGACGTTCCTACAGTAGTTGCCGACTACTCGATGCTTGACGGCAAGGCGGAACTGACACTCACTTATGCCATTCATGCCGACGGCACGATGGACGTGACACAGTCGATGAAGGCTTTGGACAAGAAAGACGTGTCGGAGATGTTCCGTTTCGGCATGGTGATGCAACTGCCCTACACGATGGACTGCAGCGAGTATTACGGCCGAGGTCCCATAGAGAACTACTCCGACCGCAAGGAGTCGCAGCCGATAGGCATTTACCGACAGACTGCCGACGAGCAGTTCTATCCCTACATTCGTCCGCAGGAAACCGGAACGAAGAGTGACATGTGCTGGTGGCGACAGTATGACGCTGCGACAGGCTCAGGCATAAAGCTCTCCGCCGACGGCAAGTTCTACTGTTCTGCCCTGCACTATGCAATAGGCGACCTCGACGAAGGCGAGGAGAAACATCAGCGGCATGCGTCGCAGGTGAGACGCTCCGACCGCACCGTCTTGTGCATCGACTCTGAGCACACGGGTCTTGGAGGCATCGACAGCTGGACGCACCTTGGCCAGCCCCTCACCCCCTACCGCATTCCATTCGCCGACAAGACATTGAAGTTCAGAATAACGCCCCGCGTTTTTTAACTATACTAAAAATAAATATGATTTGTTGATTAGTTAGGTTAGTGTTTGCATAACACTGTTATTTAGGAATTTTTGTTTTCAATTCGTTCAATAACATTTTGAAACAATAGATTTGGTTAGCAATTAGTAAAGTGAAAAAAGCAGAAGCCCGACCTCGTGAGAAGTCGGGCTTTCAAAGTGCTAAAATGGTACAGGGAATACATTTTAAAGGGTGGCAAAGTTCATTTGTCAATTCCTACGAGATAAGTGTTGAAAGAATGGGGGGCTGCCTCGATGTTGAGATACTTGCCATGCAAACGAACATTGAGCAGGGCTGGCTTGTCGGTAAAGTTGCCTGCAACTACAATATAGCTCGGTACAGACTTCCCACCCTTTGGTTTTTTCTTATATACTACGACAGGAGTCTTTGAGTAGTTGCGCCCTGCATAGGCCACCATCTCGTCGCCCGGGGCAATGAAGTGGCAGAAGTGCTTGTAGGCAAAGAATTCTGCCGTGTAGCGGGGCTTGAGCGTCTTGCCGTCCACCTGCACCAAGGCGTTCTGTGTCCATCCCCATGTCGAGGTGCCGTTGTCGGTCAGTATGAAGTTCCAATTGTAGTATTCGTCAACGCCATTTCCCAGGTTGTCGGACAGCAGGAAGAAAGTGTGCTCGCCGGCTTTCCAGTCCATCTGGCCGTTGCCACACTCGCTCTCCGACATCATGATGCGCAGTTGCGGGTATCTTTCACGCAGTTGCGGAAGGTTGTTGCGGCATTCCCATTGTGTGCCTATACCGACAATGTTCTGCTGCAGCGTCTTGTCGTCGAGGGTCTTTTGTACATAATCTAGACGATTGGTGTTGATGGTGCCGAGCCACAGCTCCACTTCGGGGTGGCGCTTCTTCAAGGTTGGCGCAAGGTATTGGTTGTTGAAGCGCTGGGTTCCCTCTGCTGTCCATGGGCAACCGGGATAAGGGGTGTAGCTGTAGGCCTCGTTCTGATACATCACCTTTGTTATGGGCAGTCCCTGCTCCCTGTAAAGGTCGATGAATCGGCAGAACATGTCGGCATAACATTGCAGGTAGCGCGGATCCTGAATGAGGTAGTCCTGAGTGGCGAGACGCTTGGGGAACACGCCGTCGCGGTCGCCGAGGAGTTTCATCTCGTCGGGGTCGAGGTCTTGGCTGTTGTCCATATACAACAGATAGTCCTTGGTGGGATCCTGCCTGTTGTATTTGCTTGACAGCACGCAGTAGTCGTGGTTGATTTTCATCCATGTGGGTGGACTCCAGGGCGACATGAACAGTTGCAGTGTTGGGCAGTAGCGCTGTGCGGCACGTGCCAACGGTATGATGTTGCGCTTGTCATGCTCGATGTTGAAGTGCTGAAGGGCAAAGTCGCCATCCACTTCGTCGCAGCTGTACCAGGCGCGGGCATAGTCGTTGGCATTCATCGACACACGTCCATGGGTGAAACGCAAGTCGCCATCAGGCGCGAACAAGCGTTGCATAAGCTCGTCTTGTTGCTCGCGCGTCAGCAGATTGAACGCGTCGAAGTCCAGTTCGTTGAATGTTGTTCCCCATGCCCGGAAAGGTGTGCCCGTTGAGTTGGCGTCAACCTCCGCCATGGTTTCTCCTTTTGGCGTCTTTGCCAATGCCTCATTTTTCATCTGCCATTCCGAGCCTTCGGTGGTGGTGTAGTGCGTAACACGTTGTGCGTTCACAGTGAGTGCCATTGCTGCCATAGCAATGAGAATTGGTTTTTTAATGTTCATAGTATCACGTTTTTTTGAAATTGTTGTTCATCGACGATTTTGCCCTCCTCGTCAACTGCCCGCCAGTGGGTGATGGTGCGTGCTTCCGACGAGATGCTCACGCCGCACTTCGTCACCCTGCGTCCGTCGGCCTCGTAGGGAATG
>JAQXRI010000071.1 GCA_029218445.1 Prevotellaceae bacterium
AGTCGCTCAGTGCCGACGCACGCGAGTTCTACGCCAACATCTTCGTGTCGCTGCGCCACAGCAACCGCCAGTGGCTCGCCCTTGCGCTATACAAATGGCACAAGTATGGCATTTGGCCCGCCGAAAACCGCAACCCGTTCATGCAGAGCCTTTTTGCGGCCATTGTCGATGCCGAGGACTATGCCGCCTTCGACGAGAAGTGTGCCAAGTTGGGAGCCATGCACGAGGCTGACCTCGACAACCTCGCGACACGCCTGAAGAAGTGGTTCTCTGACAAGCTGACGCTCACCTTCCATAAGAAATGACACATGCCTATGGACAGGATGGACATCGACAAGCTGAGGAGCCTGCCCATTGAGGGTGTGGCCGAGCGGCTGGGACTCAAGGTGAAGAGGCACCGCTGCCTCTGTCCGTTCCACGACGACCGCACCCCAAGCCTCTCCTTCAGCGTGCAGAGAAACACCTACCGCTGCTGGTCGTGCTCAGCACGGGGCGACCTCATCGACCTGGTGCGCAACCACCTCCGTAAGTCGTTTGTGGAAGCCTGCCGATGGCTTGCCGACGAGCATGCGATAATAATAAGTGAGCATAAACCCGAAATGACAATGACGACACCGACTACATTTTCGGCCGACTTCTGCGGCTTCCTCATCGAGCATCTGCCACTTGGCAGCTTGGCTCAGGACTTCCTCTTCGGCGAGCGCATGTACAGCCGCGATGTTGTCCACCAGCAGCGCATCGTCTCAATAGAGTGCTCGGGGCGTAGGCTGATTGACTTCCTTCGCCAGAGCTTCACCGACGCTCAGTTGCAGTCGTACGGCATACTGCGTGGCGAGGGCGACAGGAAGCACTGCTTCTTCTGGACTCCATGCATGCTGGTTCCCTACTTTGCGTTGGACGGCAGTTTGGCGGGCATACAGTCGCGATACCTTGGCGCACGCCAGCGTTTCAACACCGCCGAGGCACAGTTGCGCCACGACGCCATTGCCGCCCGGGCACCACGATTTCAGTTTTCGCCGGGCAGCCACCCTATGGTATATAACCTGCCCGTGCTGAAAGACATAAAGCCTACGGAGGAACTGTGGCTTACCGAGGGTGTGAGCGACTGCTTGGCTGTGATGTCGGCAGGCCGAAAGGCCATAGCCATACCATCGGCCACCCTGCTCACCACGACGAACCGTGAGCTGCTTGCCTCGACACCCGCGCGCAACTGGCACATGGCACCCGACCAAGACGCGGCCGGCGAGAACCTCTACCGTCGGCTGCTCGCCGCAGCCAACGAGGTTGGTGCCACACTCACGCGCCACCAACTGCCCGAAGGGTGCAAGGACTTCAGCGACTATTGGAAAGGATTTCAGTTGACTCGTCAACTTGTCAACTAAAAAAAAATAAATCATGGAAATAACAGTAAAACGTACAGAAACAAACAAGGCATACACGGCAGGGTCACTCTCTGTCAACGGCAAGACCGTAGCCCACTACACTTTGGAATACACCCACTGCATGATGCCAGCCGGAATCTATCAGATAACACTCGTCAGCGACCCCACGATGACTTGCCGTCAGATTGCCGTGGTGGACTTCGACCATGACCCAACGGATTCCAACCCTCGTGTCATGGCAACCATCGCAAGCGGCAACAGCTATCGTAACGTGAAGAATACCCCCAATGTCGTCATCGGCGAAATGCTGATACCCGGTGCCGTCGTCAACAGCCGTAAGGTGTTCAGCCGCCTTTTCGAGCGCATAGAGAAATGTGTGCAACGTGGCGAGCGCATCGAGCTGAAAGTCACCGACCTCGCCATGGTTGAACGCACTGTACCAACGTTTTGGCTTATACCGGCAAAATAATAAAAAATCAACAATCATGAAGAAAACAAAGACAATCAAACCACCAAGCATCGGAAGCCTGCAACTGCCCGAGTGCATCGCACTCTTCGTCGATTCGGCACCCGACGACTTCAAGCTCGCAGTGCTGCTCGCCGTGATGTGCTGCTACTGCGCCCTTGGCACACGCCTGCGTGTAAAGTACGTCTTCGACCTTGACCTCCATGCCCTGCTCCTGCAGGTGCTGATAGTGGGCGAGCCAGGAGCCGGCAAGTCGTTCACGCGTGGCATAGTGAAGCGTCTGATGGGGCCTCTGCGCCTCCGCGACAAGGAGGAACGCAACAAGGAGAAGGCCTACCGCAAGCTGGCGAGGAAACTCAAGAACAAAAACCTGCCCGACGAACCCGTGGTAGAGGTGCGCTGCATACAGACCATCACCCGCGCCATGCTCGCCAAACGTGCCGACGCCATACAGACAAAGTACGGCGAGCCGCTCAGCTTCTTCCTCTTTGCCGAGGAGATGGGCCTCATGGCCGACTCCAACAAGCGCGCCTATGCCGACCTGCGCACGCTCGACCGCCTCGCCTACGACCTGGGAGCGGAGTTCTGCAACGAAACCATGTATGATGGCGGCTGCAACTCCGACGTTGACATATGCTGGAACTCGCTCTTCTGCGGCACGGAGAACAGCCTGGACGAGTACATCGACAAGAGAAGCGTCGAGGGCGGCAACGTCACGCGCAAGGTGCTGTGCAAACTGCCCGACATGCTGGGTGACGACGCACCGAAGTTCAAGCCCATCGACGATGCAGGCTCCGCCTTGATAAAAAACATGGTGGAACGCCTGATGAACGAGACCTACGCCGACGACGGCACCCTGCAGCCTACCCACGAGATACCAATGGCATGGATGGACCCGCAGGTAAAGAAATGGTGTGCCGAGCAGCGCATCGAAGTGCTGAAGACGGGCAGCCGCGCACGCAACTGCTTCTACAAGCGCTCATCGCTCTCTGCATTCCGCATGGCCGCCATGCTCTACTATCTGTGGGGTGAGGACGAGAGCAAGCAGATGCAGGTGGCAAAGTTCTATCAGTTCATGGCAACCTATACCGTAGAGGGACTATTGGCGCAATGGGGACGCGACTACGACCAGATGCATGAGGCTGACAAGGATGAACTGACGGAGAAGAAGGCCTCCATCTACGACCTCTGTCCCGACCAGTTCACACGCGACCAGTTGCGCGAACTCATTGTCAAGCTGAAGCTGAAGACCGACGCACGCAACTTCATCTGCAAGTGGAAGCGCGCCAAGCTCATTCGCGAGGTAAAGGACAGCAAGACCGAACTCTTTGAAAAAAACTACAAGTCATAGCGTATGGTAAAGCATATCATCATCATCGTCTTAATGTCGTTAGTAATGGCAGGGTGCGCAAGCACCCGCCATCACACCGCCACCGTAGAGCGAACAGCGCACGACACTCTCTACAGGAACAAGCTCCAGTATGACAGTGTCTTCATCGACAACAGCCTCTACACCTACCGCGAGGCCGACACGGTGTATAGGGAGAAAACAAGGTACGAGTACAAATACAAGCTCCTGCGCGACACCCTTCGCATACACAAGGTTGACAGCATACCGGTGATCAGGGAGGTGGAAGTGGTGAAGGAAGTGCCGACAATGCCTTGGCCCTGCAAGCTCATAGTCTGCATGGCTATCCTCCTCCTGTTGGTCATACTAATGTTCAACTACAAAAAAACTTAAACAATGAAATTGACACAACACTTTACGTTGGCGGAGTTCACTCGCTCCGCCACAGCCCAAGCCAAGGGCATCGACAACACGCTCAACCCCTCTGCAAAGGCCGACCAGCGTGTAATAAGCAATCTCAAGAACCTCTGCGAGAACGTGGTTGAACCCCTGCGCCAGCATTCAGGCGTCCCGATAGTAATCACCTCTGGCTACCGCTGCCCCGCGCTCAACCGTGCCGTAGGCGGCAGCCCCACCTCGCAGCACCTGACGGGAGAGGCCTGCGACTTGCATATCCCGTCAGTCGGCGAGGGCAGGCGATGGCTGGAGTGGATTATGGACAACACCACCTTCGACCAGCTCATCTGGGAGCGCACCCGAAGCGGAACCCGTTGGATTCACGTATCGTGCAAGCCCGACCCCACGAAAAACCGCCATCAGGTGCTGCGACTGACGAAGACGTAGTAGCGTGAGGAATCCCAGCCGCGCCATTCGCTGAATGTTCAGCTCTTAAAGGGTGGGAAACTGTCGGCTACTCCAGATTGGAGATGGTGATGTCGTCGAACTCGTTGATGAGGTTGAGCACCTTTTGGTTGTGGCCGCCGCGCTTCACACGGATGTCGGCACTCACGTCATACACCTCGCCCTCCTTCGTCATGCGGCTCTTCATCTCGAACGACCCGATTTCGATGTCCTCCTCCTTCAGTCGGGTGAGGATGCGGTTGACGCTCTGCTTCGACGACGAGGTGAAGCCGAGCTGCACCGACGCCTTGCCGAGCTGAGGAATGAAGGCGTGGAGCGACTCAAGGCCTATGAGTACGAGGGCGGTGGTGATGGCGGCAATGATGTAGAGGCCTGTGCCGCAGGCAAGGCCGATGGCCGCCGTCACCCACAGTCCTGCCGCCGTGGTCAGTCCGCGCACCATGTTCTTCTGGAAGATGATGGTGCCGGCACCAAGGAAGCCGATGCCCGAAACCACCTGCGCCGCCACGCGCGACGAGTCCTTGAGGTCGATGCCGAAGCCATACTGCGACACGACGGTGAACAAGGCGCTGCCAAGCGCAACGAGAAAGTGGGTGCGGAATCCGGCGTCCTTCGAGCGGAATTCCCTCTCTATGCCAATGGAGCCACCCAGCACCATTGCAGTTATGAGACGTAGTGTTATGTCGATAATCATAGTTGTAAGTTATAAATGTTCGGCAAAGGTAGCACATTTTATTCTATTTTGTGCAGAAAAAGAGCTTTTTTTGTGTTGATATGTAAAAAAGTGAAAGTAAATTTGGTGGTTTCGCTATAATTTTATACTTTTGCAGCCGCAAATAAAAAAGTTAACCCCTTGCCGTGGCCTCGGGCAGGCTGTGGATGGACCGACAAGACGACTGCTTTTGGACAAGGCGGGCATGGTTCATAGGGACAATAATAACAATTTAAACAACAAAAAACAATTATGGCAGAAATGAATTTTGGTGGCGTTATTGAAACTGTTGTCACCAGCAAAGAATTTTCTTTGGAGAAAGCTCACGAAGTATTGAAGAATGAAACTATCGCCGTCATCGGTTATGGCATTCAGGGCCCAGGCCAGGCTTGCAACCTGCGCGACAACGGCTTCAACGTAATCGTTGGCCAGCGTGCCGGCAAGACCTACGACAAGGCCGTGGCCGACGGTTGGGTTCCGGGCAAGACGCTTTTCTCTATCGAAGAGGCAGCTGAAAAGGGAACAATCATCTGTATGCTTCTCTCTGACGCTGGACAGATTCAGGCATGGCCAAAAATCAAGCAATACCTCACACCAGGCAAGACCCTGTACTACTCTCACGGTTTCGCCATCAACTGGAGCGACCGCACTGGCGTAGTGCCACCAGCCGACATCGACGTAATCATGGTGGCTCCTAAGGGTTCGGGTACAAGCCTCCGCACCATGTTCTGCGAGGGTCGTGGTCTGAACTGCTCTTACGCAGTTTATCAGGACGCTTCGGGCAAGGCTGAGGAGAAGACCATAGCATTCGGCATCGGCATCGGTGCAGGATACATGTTCAAGACTACATTCCAGCGCGAGGCTACTTCTGACCTCACCGGCGAGCGTGGTTCGCTGATGGGTGCCATCGAGGGTCTGCTCGAAGCACAGTATGACGTGCTTCGCGAGAATGGCCACTCGCCTTCTGAGGCTTTCAACGAGACCGTTGAGGAGCTGACACAGAGCCTTATGCCTCTGTTTGCTCAGAAGGGTATGGACTGGATGTATGCCAACTGCTCTACAACGGCACAGCGCGGCGCGCTCGACTGGGCTCCACGCTTCCGCGACGCCATCAAGCCTGTTATGCAGTGGCTGTACTACTCGGTGAAGACTGGCAACGAGGCTCAGATTTCAATCGACAGCAACTCTAAGCCTGACTACCGCGACGGCCTGAACAAGGAGCTTGAGGCTATGCGCAACAAGGAAATGTGGCGTGCCGCAGAAACTGTACGCAAGTTGCGTCCAGAGAACAGCGAGGACTAATCCTTTCCCTTTCAAATAAAAAATAAGTGCCGTGCGACTCTCGGGTTGCACGGCACTTTGATTTTTTATAGAAGTAAATGTCAACTGATGAACGTCAACATGCAGCGGCATACTTCCTGTTCGCCCTCTGTGGCCGACTTTGTTATGCGGACGTTGAACACGAGTCCGTCGAGGGTCTCCTTGTAGAAGTTGAGCTTGTCGCCGCAATGGCTCTCGGCCACGTAGGCAATGTCGAAGCGGCGAAGGCGGTGGGCCGAATACCACTCGATGGGGAAAAGGTCGAGGGTGTGCTCGACATATTTTATCGAGTTGACATGTCCGTTGACGTCGATGTCGTTGTAGTGGGTGTCGATGGTTTGCACCAGCTGCGCCCCGCCTCCCATCTTCACCCGTGAGCCGCGGTCGATGGGGCAGGGCTTGCTTTTCTCCACCCAGTTGTTGATGACGCCGTCGTCGATGGCGAGGATGTCGGTGGGCTGGCGGCTGTCGGTGTCGATGAGGGCCCATACGCTGCGGCCGTAGCCCAGTGTGCGTCCGTCTTCGGCCGTCACTTGAAAGTTGCGGTTGGTGAAGTAGCGCATTGCGCTCTCCACCCACGTGGCAACATTGAAACGAGTGTATTGCAGTGGCATTTCGTCCATTTCGATGGCCAGTCGCGAGAGCACCCACGTCTTGTGGATGGGGTTGAGTCGCTCCATGCCAAAGTTGCGCTCAGTGGCATGGAAGTCGGCTGCGTTGAGCATGTGGTTGCCGAGATGTCCCATAAACAGGTGGTGGGAGAAGTCGCAGTGGAATGGCTCAGCAAGAAATTCGTATTTTCCGATTTTGTCCATGGCGATGCCTCAGTTTTCCTGCGCTCTCTGCTCAAGATATTTGCTTACTTCCTCGGTGGTGCTGCGTGTTACGGCTATGCGTCCCGAGCGGGTGTATTGCAGCACGCAGTCATACTCGTTGAGGGCGTAGAAGAGGTTCATGATGTCCTCTGTCATGCCGCTTTTCATCACTATGACGTAGGTGGGGTTGACCTCGGTGATGGTGGCCTCCTGCTTGCGAATGGTGCGCGAGATGTTGGGGTTGTCGAGCACTTTGGCCGTTTCGAGCTTGTAGAGTCCCGTTTCGCGTATGAAGAGCTCGTCGTCGGTGTAGTATGTAGCCTTCACCACGTCTATCTTCTTTTCTATCTGCTTTGTTATCTTTGCTATTTGGTCTTCATCGCTCCATGCCGTTATGGTGTATTTGTGAAGTCCCGGTATGCTCGATGCCGACACGTTGAGGCTCTCGATGTTTACCTGTCGCCGTGTGAACACGGCAGTTATCTGATTCAATATACCGGCAATGTTTTCCGAATATACGAGCAGTGTATATAATGTCTTGTCTTCCATTAAATTCTTAATTGTAAGCTATAAAAAAAATACAAGTATCGTCTTAACTCCTTAACTCCTTAAAGAAATTGTCAGCAGTCAAGCTCAGTCTTGATGTTTATTTCGAGCATCATGTCGTCGATGCTGTGTCCCGGCGCTATCATTGGAGCCACGTTGTCCTCCTCCTTCACTGCACATTCGAGAATGTAAGGTCCGTCGGTGGCAAGCATCTTTTCGATGGCTGCGTCGAGCTGGCTGCGGTCAACCACAACGGCGTATGGTATGTGGTAGGCGTCGGCCACGAGCTGGTAGTGGGGGTTCATCATTCTGGTGAACGACTTGCGCTGCTGGAAGAACATGTCCTGCCATTGGCGTACGTTGCCGAGGTAGTTGTTGTTCATCAGTATCATCTTCACCGGAGTCTGGTTTTCCATGATGGTGCCCAGCTCCTGTATGCTCATTTGGAAGCCGCCGTCGCCACAGAACATGCAGATGGTGCGGTCGGGTGCGCCGAAGGCTGCGCCTATGGCAGCCGGAATGCCGAAGCCCATGGTGCCAAGGCCGCCGCTGGTTACGACAGAGCGTTTCTTGTTGTACTTGAAGTAGCGGCAGGAGAACATCTGGTTTTGGCCAACGTCGTTGACGAGCACCGCGTCGCCCTTGGTGGCTTCTGCCACTGCATTCACTATCTCGCCCATGAGCAGTGGTCCTTCGGTTGGGTGTATGGCAGGTTCTATAACCTTCTCCACCTCTTGCTGGTGGTATTCGGCAAAGCTGTTGCGCCATTCGCGGTGGTTGTTCTTCTGCAGCAGACGGGTGATGGCAGGCAATGACTGCTTGCAGTCGGCCACTACAGCCACGTCGGAAGGAATGCACTTGTTTATTTCAGATTGGTCGATGTCCAGGTGTATTATCTTGGCCTGCTTGGCGTAGGTCTGAGGTGTGCCGGTGTCGCGGTCGCTGAAGCGCATGCCGATGGCTATGAGCACGTCGCACTCCTGCTGCTTGATGTTTGGGGCATAGTTGCCGTGCATTCCCAGCATACCCATGTTCAGAGGGTGGTCGGTGGGCAGTGCCGATAGTCCCAGCAGTGTGCGTGCGGCAGGAATGTCGGCCTTCTCAAGAAACTCCATCAGCTCGTTTTGCGCTCCACCCAGTTCCACGCCGTGTCCGACGAGTGCGAGAGGCTTCTTGGCCGAATTGATTAGTGCGGCTGCCTCTTCCACTGCCTTTTGGTTGAGTGTGGGGTAGGGTACGTAGCTTCTTACGAAATCGACCTTCACCGGATGCCATTCGGTCTTTTCCACCTGTGCGTTCTTTGCAAAGTCGAGCACTACAGGTCCGGGGCGTCCTGTACGGGCAATGTAGAAAGCGCGGCTAACAGCCCAAGCCACATCTTCGGGACGGCGTATCTGGTAGCTCCACTTCGAGATGGGCTGTGCCAAGCCGACGAGGTCAACTTCCTGGAATGCGTCGGTGCCAAGCACGCCTGTGCCTACCTGGCCCGCAATGACCACGATGGGCGTTGAATCCATCATGGCGTCGGCCACACCGGTGAGCGTGTTGGTGGCACCAGGGCCACTGGTAACGATGCACACACCCACTTCGTCGCTCACTCGGGCATAGCCCTCGGCAGCGTGTGCCGCCGCCTGCTCGTGGCGCACGAGTATGTGGTCGAATGCTTTCTTCGGACCACGGGTATAGTCATACAAGGCATCAAACACAGGCATTATCGAGCCGCCTGGGTAGCCGAATATTGTCTTAACGCCCTCTTCCTTGAGGGCTCTCATCAGAGCTTCCGCTCCTGTTATTATATCATTTGGCATTGAGTCTAAAGAACTTTAATTTTTAATCTTTTAATTTTTTAATTTTTTAATCTTCAATCACCCTCACTCCTCCCTTGTCGGCACTTGCCACGCTTTGTGCGTAAGCCTTCAGAGCCTTGCTCACCTTGCGGTCGCGCTTCAGTGGCTGTTGTGGACGTGCTGCCAGTTCCTCGTCGGTAAGGCGCACGTTGATGGAGCGGTTTGGAATGTCTATCTCGATGATGTCGCCATCCTTAATCTTGCCTATGTTGCCACCTGCGGCAGCTTCGGGCGAAATGTGTCCGATGCTGAGGCCGCTGGTGCCGCCTGAGAAGCGTCCGTCGGTGATGAGGGCGCACTCCTTGCCAAGGTGCATGCTCTTAATATAAGAGGTGGGGTAGAGCATCTCCTGCATGCCTGGACCACCCTTAGGTCCCTCGTGGGTGATGACAACGCAGTCGCCACTCTGAATCTTTCCGCCAAGTATTCCCTCGCAGGCGTCTTCCTGAGAGTCGAACACCTTTGCCGGACCTGCGAACTTCCACAGCGACTCGTCAACTCCAGCCGTCTTCACCACGCAGCCGTCCTGTGCAATGTTGCCGAAGAGGACAGCCAGTCCGCCGTCCTTCGTGTAGGCGTGCTCGAGGTCGCGAATGCAGCCGTTCTCGCGGTCGGTGTCCAGTTCGCCCCACTGTGCATTTTGGCTGCCCATCTTTGTTGAGAACTTGCGTCCAGGGGCAGTCTGGTAGATGCGGTTGGCCTCTGGGTCGATGCTCTCGCCCGTGATGTCGTATTTAGCCATCTGCTCGCCGAGGGTCTTGCCATCTACACGTATGGCAGAGCCGTCGATTAGTCCGCCCTTGTTCAGCTCGTTGAGAATGCCGAGTATGCCGCCTGCACGGCCACACTCCTGAACGCTGTATTTCTGTGTGTTCGGAGCCAATTTGCAGAGGCAAGGCACACGGCGGCTCAGTTCGTCGATGTCGCTCATCTTGAAGTCGGCTCCAGCCTCCTGTGCCACGGCGAGCAGGTGCAGCACGGTGTTGGTGCTTCCTCCCATGGCAATGTCGAGTGTCATGGCGTTGAGGAAAGCCTTGCGTGTGGCAATGCTCTTGGGCAGTACGCTCTCGTCGCCGTCCTCGTAGTAGGCCATGGCGTTCTTCACCACTTGGCGTGCAGCGTCCTTGAACAGGCGTATGCGGTTCTCGTGTGTGGCAAGTATGGTTCCGTTTCCGGGCAGTGAGAGGCCAATGGCTTCTGTCAGCGAGTTCATCGAGTTGGCGGTGAACATTCCCGAGCAGCTGCCGCAGCCAGGACAAGAGCAGCCTTCAATCTCTGCCATCTCCTCGTCGCTGACCGAAGGGTCGGCACCCTTTATCATGGCAGTGATGAGGTCGGCGTTCTCTCCGCGCCAGCGTCCAGCCTCCATGGGGCCTCCTGAGCAGAACACGGTAGGTATGTTGAGGCGCATTGAAGCCATGAGCATTCCAGGGGTCACCTTGTCGCAGTTGGAGATGCAAATCATGGCGTCGGCCTTGTGGGCGTTGCACATGTATTCTACCGAGTCGGCTATGATGTCGCGCGATGGCAGCGAGTAGAGCATGCCGTCGTGTCCCATGGCAATGCCGTCGTCGATGGCGATGGTGTTGAACTCAGCGGCGTAGCAGCCCATTGCCTCAATCTCCTGTTTAACAATCTGTCCTATCTCATGCAGATGGGTGTGGCCAGGTACGAACTGCGTAAACGAGTTGACGACAGCTATTATGGGCTTGCCAAACTGTTCGCGCTTCATTCCTGTAGCCACCCAGAGCGCACGCGCTCCGGCCATTCTTCTTCCTTCAGTGCACACGGCACTTCTCAACTGATGTTTCATTGTATGTTGTATTTTTTTGTTTTTATCTTCTATATTGTATAATTGGCTGCAAAGTTACTCTTTTTTTTGTTAATATGCAACAAATAGATGTATAAAAATTACTTTTTGTTACTGTTTGGCCGTCTTGAAGAGTTGAAAAGCGATAAACTAAAAGTTAAATGGCACAAAATGACTATAAATGTGCAAACTGGGAAAAAAATACAGCAAACATTTGGCTATTACAAATTAAATGAGTACCTTTGCCAAATAAAAGCGAAAAAGACAAAACAGATTTATACACAATAGAAAATGGAAAACAATCACAACATGTTCATGGCTGTGAGCTACACGCTCTACACCGTTGACGGCGAAATGAGAGAAAAAATTGAAGAGGCACCAACCACTAAGCCTTTCCAGTTCATAACGGGATTCGGAGTAACCCTCGACGAGTTTGAGAATCAGATAAAGAATCTTGAACCAGGCTCGGCCTTCGACTTTGAACTGACCAAGGACCAGGCATACGGCGATTATGAAGAGTCGCGTGTGCTGGACCTCGACCGCAGCATCTTCCAAATTAATGGCCACTTCGACCACGAGAACATCTTTGAGGGTGCAATCGTTCCTCTGCAGAATGAGGACGGCAACCATTTCTATGGTCGTGTTCTCGCCATTACCGATGATAAGGTGAAGATGGACCTCAACCATCCTCTTTCCGGCAAGACACTCAACTTCAAGGGTCGGGTGCTTGAGAAGCGTGCTGCAAGCAACCAGGAGATACAGAACCTCGTAAACTATCTTAGCGGAGAGGGAGGATGTGGCTGTGGATGTGACGACTGCGGCGGGGGCTGCGGCGACCACGAATGCAACGGACACTGCCATTAAAGGTGCTTCGCACTAAAATTTCATTAAAGGTGCTTTGCACTAAAATTTCATTAAAGATTAAAAGCACTTTGTGCTTAAAGGTGCTTCGCAACATCTTTAAGGCTCTGCCTTTTAACGCAGTATTTAAGGCTTTGCCTTTTAACGCAGTATTTAAGGCTCTGCCTTTTAACGCAGTATTTAAGGCTTTGCCTTTTAACGCAGTATTTAAGGCTCTGCCTTTTAAATTTTTATTTTTATGAATACATTTGGCAATATATTTAGGTTGACCACATTTGGCGAAAGCCATGGTGCAGCCGTGGGAGGTGTCGTTGATGGAATGCCGGCTGGCGTTGACATTGACGTCAGTTTCATACAGGCCGAACTCAATCGTCGCCGACCGGGGCAAAGCGCGCTGACCACAAGCCGAAAGGAGCCCGACAGCGTCGAGCTGCTCAGTGGCGTGTTTGAAGGAAAATCTACGGGTTGCCCCATAGGATTTGTTGTCAGAAACACCAATCAGCATTCGAGCGACTACGACAACATGCGCCAACTGTTTCGTCCATCGCATGCCGACTATACATATCACGAAAAATATGGCCTGCGCGACCATCGTGGCGGTGGGCGTTCGTCGGCACGCATCACTATAGCGCGATGTGTTGGTGGAGCCTTGGCCAAACTTGCTTTGCAACAATTGGGCATCAGCGTCGTTGCCTACACTTCGCAGGTGGGACCGCTGAAACTCGACCGCGACTACAGAAAATACGACCTTGCCAAGGTTGATGACAACGACGTGCGATGTCCCGACAAGGACATGGCCGACAAGATGGCAACGCTGATAAGTAAAGTAAAGGCCGAAGGCAACACCATTGGCGGTGTCATTACGTGTGTGGTCAAAGGATGTCCCGCTGGTCTTGGTGAACCGGAGTTCGGCAAGTTGCATGCTGCTTTGGGGCAGGCGATGCTGTCCATCAATGCGGCAAAAGGTTTTGAATATGGCGACGGATTTGACATGGCCGATTACATGGGTACCGACGTGAACGACATTTTCGTTGCCAACCCCTCGGCCACCGCAGGGGAACCACTACGCCTCCACACTGTTACCAACCACAGTGGAGGCATACAAGGCGGCATAAGCAATGGTGAGGACATATATTTCAGAGTGGCTTTCAAACCTGTGGCCACGCTGCTTATGGAGCAGCAGACAGTGGACATCGACGGCAAGGAAACGGTGCTGAAAGCCCGCGGACGACACGATCCATGCGTGCTGCCTCGTGCTGTGCCAATAGTAGAATCTATGGCTGCAATGACGATATTTGACTATTATCTGCTTAATAGAGCAGCAAAAATCTGATTTTTCACATTTTTTATGTGTTTTCCGTATATAAGGTATTGCACAACTGAAAAAATGTGTCTATCTTTGCAGATGAAAATAAAGAGCTATTAATGGGATTTGTGAAAATCTCAGATAGAATTTTAGTTAAGTCTAGTTTAGTTTTTGTGTTGGTTTGGGGCGGCCGTTTGGCCGCCCCGTTTTCATATGTCAAAAACACTAAGTCTGACGAGAAAACAAATGAAGAAATATAAACACGTTTATTATATGATAACGAGAGAACAACTAAAGGGGGCGTATAGCGAAGGCGAGGCATTGGCTATATATAACGAGGTGAGGATAAAAGGCGACTTCGTGGGATTCTGCAGGCAGTACATGCACGACGACGACCATCAAGTGGCCCGAAATGCGTTGTGGGCTCTCACCAAGGCAAACAAGGTGGAGATGAAACAGCTGCAGCCATTGCGCGACACGCTTATCGAACTTGCAATGGCTGCCGACAATTCTTCGGTGCGCCGACTGTCGCTCAATTTGGTTGAACGGTTGGCAATGAAAGAAGACGAGGTGAGGACTGATTTCCTTGACTTCTGTTTCCAACACATGGTGGACGTGCAGGAGTTTCCAGGCATACAGTCGCTCTGCATGAAACTTGCATTCCGCATGTGCAAGTACTATCCGGAACTCATGGGCGAACTGAAACGCACTGTCGAGGCAATGGAGATGGAGTATTACAAGCCTGCCGTAAAATGCGTTGTAAACAAGATTTTGAGCGGAAAAATGAAATAACAATTGATTTCTGTCAATAAAAGGCTTGTTTGCGCACACAATATGACATTTTGTTTGTTGGGTAATCGAAAACATAGTAATTTTGCAGCGTCAAAAGACAAAAGGATAACAAAAGTATTTAGGTAATTTAAAAGATTTAGAAAGGGTAACATTATGAAAAGATTGATTTTGACAGTAATGGCAGTTCTTACATTGACTGCAACATTTGCAAAGGATGAGAAGGCAAACAACATGAACAACGCCAACGCCTATGACATGACAGTAAACATTGCGAAACTCGGCGATGCGCTCAAACTGACAAGCGACCAGATGGAAAGCGTAGCTGACGTACATCGTACTTTTTGCGGAGAGATGCTTATTGCTTCTCAGGCCAACGAGGACGACCGCAAGGCTCTCATGGACAAGGCTATCATCAAAGACCTGAAGTATATGCACTATCTGCTCAACGACAAGCAGTATCGCACATACGTAATGCTCCTCAACACCACGCTCAACAACCGTGGCCTGAACAAGTAAGAAAACAAAGAGAGAGATTAAACATAATTGTAGAGTGGACTTGCACTGATTAAAAATGCAGTGCGAGTCCCTTTTTTATGCTCTGAAATTTGATGTCGCCCTTTTGTTCTTGCCTATTAGGCTGGCGACGAGCGGCGTGGGGCTTTAGTTTACAGTATAAACTTCTCCACTACGTGGGCCACACCGTCTTCTTCGTTGCTGTAGGTAATGTAGTCGGCAGAGTCCTGCACCTCTGTCGATGCATTGGCCATGGCCACTCCAAGTCCTGCAAACTCAATCATGCCTTTGTCGTTGTAACCGTCGCCAATGGCAATGACCTCGTCCTTTACTATGCCGAGCCGTGCAATGAGTTTGTCGAGCGAGTTGGACTTTTCAATTCCCAGAGGCACACATTCAAGAAAGAATCCTGCTGAACGATAAACGAGCAAGCGTCCTTCAAGTTGCTTGGCCAGTCGAAGCTCAAGCTGATGAAGAGGCTTGGGGTCGCCTACAATCAAGCATTTGTTGATTGGATGCTGAACTTGATTGGTAAAGTCGTTGTATTCAACCACGGGCATCTTGTTGATGAACGCTTCGTGAAGCACATATTTGTTCTTCTTCTTAGTGGCTGCTATGCCTTCGCCCTGATAAGTAAGGATATCCATTCCGGCAGCCGTAGCTTCGCTGTGCAGAATAGGCACAAGCTCAGGGTTTAGCTCTTGGTTGAATACCGTCTCGCCAGTGCGGCAACTGATTATTTTACCTCCGTTGTAGGCCAGTATGTAGCCGTCGTATTCGGCAAGATGCAACTGCTGGGCCAATGGAGTGATTCCGTATGTCGGTCGGCCTGATGCCAAAACTATTTTGACGCCTTTCTCTTGTGCGAGCATAAGTGCCTTGTAGGTCTTGGAGGTAATTTCTTTCTTCTCGTTGGTCAGTGTGCCGTCGAGATCGAGCACAATCATTTTATAAGTCATAAGTGTAATGTTTAGTTGTTTATGCAAAATTATGAAAAAAAGCTGATACAGCAAAACTTTTGGGCGATTTTACTTGTACAAAGTCATAGTGAGGTTAAAAAAGCATAAAACACATGCTCGCAAGTTTAGTATTTCAATGAAAATTAGTACCTTTGCACTTTGAAAAGAACATTTTAAGCTAATTTAAGCGTGAAAATTAAGGAAGTTATTGACGCCCTTGAAAGATTCGCGCCACTGCCGTTGCAGGAAGACTGGGACAATGCCGGCCTGCAAATCGGATTGACAGCGGCGGAAGCATCAGGGGCTTTATTGTGTCTTGACGTCAACGAAAACATTGTTGATGAGGCTATCGAAAAGGGACTGAATATGATTGTTGCCCATCATCCGCTGATTTTTCGCGGACTGAAGCAGATAGTAGCTGCCGACACCGTACAAAGGGCCGTGATGAAGGCCATAAAGCACGACATAGTAGTGGTGGCAATGCACACCAATATGGACAATGCCCGTGGTGGAGTCAACTTTAAGATAGCCGAGAAACTCGGGCTTGAAAACGTCGATTTTTTTGCACGTAAGAAAGTGGGCGACATCGAGGGAGGTAGCGGTGTCGTTGGCATGCTGCCCGCATCGGTTGCCGCCGACGATTTCATAGTAAAGGTCAAGCAGGCCTTTGGCGTGGAGTGTGCCATGTGCAACGAACTCTTGCGAAGGCCTGTCAGAAAGGTGGCCATTTGTGGAGGTGGAGGCGATTTCTTGTTGCCGCAGGCCATAGCATTAGGAGCCGACGCCTTCATTACGGGTGAAATGCACTATCACCAGTATTTTGGTCATGAGCAGGAAATACAGATTTGTGTCATTGGCCATTATCAGAGCGAGCAATACACTTCTGAGGTGTTCAGCGACATATTGGCAAAGGAATGTCCGACACTGCATACCGAAATAGCAGAGACGGTGACCAATCCTATATATTATTATTAATAAGGAGGAGAAAAAAGTAATACTTAAACATTATTATATATTATGGCAAGAAGAGAAAACGTAGAACTGTCAGTGGAAGAAAAGCTGAAGACACTCTATCAGCTGCAGACATCGTTGTCGGCTATCGACGAGAAGAAAGCTCTCCGAGGCGAACTGCCTTTGGAAGTGCAGGACCTTGAGGATGAAATAGAGGGACTGAAAATAAGAATTGAGAAAATTCAGAATGACATCGATGATTTCCAAAAGGCTATTAGCGACCGCAAAACCGACATTATGGAGGCTCAAGCCAGTGTGGCTCGCTATAAGACCCAGCTCGACGAGGTGAAGAACAACCGTGAGTACGACACGCTTAGCAAGGAAATCGAGTTCCAGACGCTCGAAATAGAACTGTGCAACAAGAAAATACGTGAGGCTCAGCAGAAGGTTAAGGACAAAATTGCCGAAAAGGAGAAGAGCGAGCAGGACCTCGAAGACCATGAGAACGAGCTTGACCTCAAGCGCAGCGAGCTTGACGACATAATTGAGGAGACACGCGCCGAGGAAGATAGACTGAAGGTGAAGGTCAAGGAACTTGAAACCAAAATCGACCCGCGTCTGTTGGCTTCATTCAAGCGAATACGCAAAAATGCACGCAATGGTCTGGGCATTGTCTATGTACAGCGCGACGCTTGCGGTGGATGTTTCAACAAGATTCCGCCACAGCGACAGCTCGACATCAAGATGCACAAAAAGGTTATCGTGTGCGAATATTGCGGCCGCATTCTCATCGACCCTGAATTGGCAGGCGTTAGAGCCGACAAGCCAGGTACTGAGGAGAAGAAGACACGCAAGCGCTCCATCCGTCGCAGAAAAGACGAAGAGTAGTACTTCGAAATTCCATTTCGAAGTAATTAAAAAATTAAAAATTAAAGAATTAAAGTTCGTAAGAGCTTGACTTTTGGTAGAAAAGGAAGTTAAAGAAGTTAAGGAAGTTAAAGAAGTTAAAGACGTATGCTCATGCCTGACAATTCCTTGTCTGAAGCGAAATAACTATTGTCTTTAACTTCCTTAACTTCCTTAATTTTTAATTCTTTAATCTCAAAAATTGAAAAGTATTTCAATTTTTGACTACGGCATTTTGGGATATTTGCTGAAGTCTGGCTTGCGCTTCTCAAGGAAAGCGTGGCCGCCTTCTTGAGCTTCGTCGAGGAAATAGTAGAGCATGGTGCAGTCGCCGGCAAGCTGCTGTATGCCTGCCTGGCCGTCGAGTTCGGCATTCAGTCCCGCCTTTATCATTCTCAGTGCCAGTGGACTTCGTTCCATCATTGTCTCGGCCCATTCCACACATTCGTCTTCGAGTCGTTCCAGTGGAACCACTTTGTTTACCATTCCCATACGTTCGGCCTCTTCAGCACTGTATTGGCGGCACATGAACCAAATCTCGCGCGCCTTTTTCTGTCCTACTATGCGTGCAAGGTATGAGGCGCCGAAACCAGCGTCGAAAGAGCCTACTTTTGGACCTGTCTGTCCAAAGATGGCGTTCTCTGAGGCAATGGTAATGTCGCAAACGAGATGCAGCACATGGCCGCCGCCGATGGCATAACCGTTGACCATGGCGATAACAGGCTTTGGCAGACGGCGTATTTGCATCTGAACGTCGAGTACGCTGAGGCGGGGAACTCCTTCGTCGTCAACATAACCGCCGCGTCCCTTTACATGCATGTCGCCTCCCGAACAGAATGCTTTGTCGCCGGCACCTGTCAGCAGTACTACGCTTATGCGGGCTGCTTCGCGGCAATAGGCGAAGGCCTGGCTCAGTTCAAGTGTTGTCTTTGGCGTAAAGGCGTTGCGATAGCGTGGTCGATTGATGGTAATCTTTGCTATTCCGTTGTACTCTTCAAACAGGATTTCCTCGAAATCCTTTATTTTTTTCCATTCTCTTGTTGCCATATTTTTTTCTTATTTCAATATTACTTCCAATACTATTGGCCTCTGTGTGTCTTCGGTCATCAGTCTGACGATGCCCAGTTGCATCTCGTCAATGGTCTTGGCCGATATGTAGCCAATGTCGTTTTGTGTGCATATTCCACGCGCGTCGGCCTTGTGTTGGCCTGATACAAAAGTGTCGCGCACTGCACATTGCCTCAATCCCTTTATGTTGTCAAATATGCCGCCATGATGATTGTTCAGCAGTATAATGCGAAGGTTGCCGTTGAGGTTTGGGTTCCACAGGGCATTCTGGTCGTAGAAGAAACTAAGGTCGCCAATGACGCAAAACGTCATCTCGCCCACTGCTGCTGAATAGCCCGCCGCCGTTGACATGCTGCCGTCGATGCCGTTCACGCCACGGTTGCAGAAGATGGTGTGGCCTGAAGCGTAACGGCATCCGAGGCGTACGGCGGTGCTGTTGGCATAATGAACGTGGTAGTTGTATTCCATGTCTTCCAGTTGGCTCTCGAAATAATGTACTGTGGAAGCGGCGGAAAGCGTGTTGTGGTCAATTTCGCTTTCCAAGCGTTCCTCTTCGGCCGCAAAGGCATCGTTCCATTTGTCGGCAAAGTCTTCTGATGCCGTGACTTCGGTGGTGTCCATACGGTTGACAAGCATTGTGAGGAAACTGTCGGGACGCATGCGATAAACCCTTTCGAGATGTTTGAAAGGAGAGCGGAAGCTGCCGTCGGCGTCAATTCTCCACACTTTAAGGTCGGGAATTGAAGCAAAGCGGCTGTTGATGCTGCGGCATACCAACGAGCCTCCGATGTAAATCACGAGGTCGGGCAGTAAGGATTCGGGCAAGCGCCCAATTATGCCGTCGAAAGGGCGTGCCGTCGGGTCTGACAAAGGTTCTGACAGTACCGCCATGTGCCTTCTCGCCTTCTCCATTGTCGTCGCATCCAGCGGCTTGCTGCATTGGCCTATCACTATCATCGGTCGCTTGGCCTTGTTGAATATGCCGTCGAGCATTTCATTTGCAGTAGTGTCGTCGAAGGCATAGGGCGAGGTGAGGGTGATGGGCACGTATTGTGCCGATGTCGGGCAGTCGGTGCAGTCACATTCCGACACGTCGGGCAATGGCACATTGATGTGTACTGGTCCGCAGGCACCATCTATGGCTGAGCTTATGGCTTCAGCGACTAATCGCGTGTGATACCAGGTGTTGTCGCCAAGTGCGTCGGTCAGGTTGACAGAATGGCGGACATAGTTGTCAAGCGCACCATATTGCCGCATCGTTTGTCCTACGTTTTGGTCGATGTCCTCTTGTGGACGGTCGGCTGAAATCACTATCAGCGGACTGTTTTGATAGTACGCCTCTACCACGGCAGGAGCTACGTCGAGCAATGCCGAGCCAGAGGTGACTACGATGGCCACTGGTCCTTCGTGCTGGCTTATGCCCAAGGCGAAGAATCCAGCCGAGCGTTCGTCGCTTACTGGATAGCACTTGAAGCTGCCGTCGGCAACGATGTTGTTTACAATCATTGCGTTGCGGCTGCCTGGACACAGCACTGCATTCCTTATGTCGTAGGCTTTCAAAAGCCCTATCAGTAGGTTTACCTTGTCGTTGTCGTAGAGCATGTTGTTCAGAATAAAATGTTCTTCATCGTTTTCATCTTCTCTTCCGTTTCTTCCCATTCCTGCTGTTCAATGCTGTCAGACAGTATGCCGCCTCCTGCAAACAGGCGGTATTTGTCGGGAGTTATCTGCATGCACCGCAGCGAGACGTAGAGGTGTGTAGAACCTGAAATGTCGAGTGGTCCCATGAATCCGCTGTAGTAGCTCCTTGGTGTATGCTCGTTGTTCAGGATGAAGTTGCGTGTTGCCTGCTTGGGTATTCCGCATACGGCTGGGGTAGGGTGGAGCGATGCCAACAGTTGCCCCATGGTGTCGGGTTCGGGCGTGTTGAAGCGGAAGTCGGTACGCAGGTGTACCAGTTGGCCTGCCCTGACCGAATAGGGGCCTTCTACACTGAAGTCTGTGGTAAACTGTTCTACGCACTCCGTTATGTATGAAGTCACGTAGGCCTGCTCGCAGATGTTCTTTTCGCTCCATTGTAGGTTGCCCAGTGTCATGGTGCCTGCCAGTGCCATGGTGTGCCAATCTTTGCCATTGCCTTCAAGCAGTATTTCGGGTGATGCTATGAGCCACGTGCCGCTGGCTGCGGTTGACACCAAAGCCACGAAAACTCTCGGATAGAGTTTGCATGCTCTGGCAAACAAGTCTCTCGTTTTCCTTTCGCCGTCGTTTGGCAGTTCGGCACAGCGTGCCAGTACGATTTTCTGAAATTCGCCTGTTTCCAAATGCGAGTGGAAGTTTGAAAAGTCGATGGTGTAATAGCTTCGTCGTGACGACGTGTCGAGTGTCTCGGCAATGTCGGTTTCAGCATTGGTAGGCTCGATGTCCTCAATGGCTGTAGTTATTATTTCGTCGGGCTTGATTACGAGTATTGGTTCGTTGTCTGACACGGCAAATGGTGCCACAACAAACCCTTGTCGGCCATTGAGCTGTAGTGGCGACATGAGTCGTTCCGGCTCGCCGTCATGCTGAATAATCTCCACGCAGGTGTCGGCGTATGGCATACGGTATATTGCGAAATTCTTCATGGACATGACTTTTGTTTCACTTCTGTATAACGTAGTTTGTCACTACGACGGTCGAAATGAGTTCGCCTTGCGTGTTGGTTATTTCAACGTTCCATACGTGCAAAGCCTTTCCGTTTTGCACTATGGTTGCCTTTGCCGTCACGGTGTCGCCCACCTTGACGGCCTTGATGTGGTGTCCGCTGACATTTATTCCCACTGCTATTCTGTCGGGGCAAATGGCGGCTGACCCCACTCCTGCGAGAGTCTCGGCAAGGGCCAACGATGCTCCTCCGCTGAGATACCCGTATGGTTGGCAGTTGTTTTCGTTTACTTCCATTGTGGCCATGCAACTGTCGTCTTCGGGCGTTGAAAAGAATTTCATGCCCAAGTTGTCGGCAAGGTTGCGGCTCTCTCCTATTGTCTTCTTTATGTTTTCGATGTCCATTACTTGAAAAGCGAATATTCTTCTACCTCCCATGCCAGTGCACTTGCTCCAAGCACGTCGCGCTCTCTTGAATCGAGCGACGAAAGCAGCACCTTGACTTTTCCCTTCTGGTTGCGGAATACGTGTTCGTCAAACGACTCCCTTGTCGGTTCCAGAAGCCACTTTCCTGCCTTTGCTATGCCTCCGGTAATAATTATTGCTTCGGGATCGACTATGGTGGCCAGGCTGGCCATTGCAATGCCGAGCCTGTGGCCTGTCAGGCGGTAGGTTTCTATGGCCAGTTTGTCGCCCTTGTTGCAGCATTCGGTAATGTTTTTAGGCGTCAGCTTGTCATATACTGTCATGAGCGATTCTTCATTTGACTGTGCCATCAGCTCCTTGGCTGTCGTCACAATGCCTTTTTCGGCACAGTATGCCTCAAGGCATCCACTCAGTCCGCAGCCGCATTTTCGTCCGTTGTGTTCTACGCACGAGTGTCCCACTTCGCCGCTGAATCCGTGTGCGCCCATCAGCACTTTCCCTCTGTTGAACACCGCAGCTCCAAGGCCGTGTCCGAGAGTTATGAGCACAAAGTCGCGCAGTCCGTGTGCGCTTCCATATACGTGTTCGCCCAAAGCCATTACGTGGCTGTCGTTTCCGAGTGCAACGGCAATTCCGAGTCTGTCGCGCAGCATGGCAGCCATGGGTATGACTCCCTTCCATGGCATGTTGGGCGAGTTTTCGATGCATCCGGTCTTGAAGTTGCCGCTTGGTGCGCTTATTCCCACCGAGCGTATCTCAAGGAATCCGCCATTGTCTTCCGCCAATTGTATGATGCGTTCGGCCAAAACGGTAACGTAGTTGCTGACGTTTTGGTGGTCTTCGGTACAAAAAGAGGTCTTGGCAATGATGTTGCCTCGAATGTCAACCACTGCCAATGTCGTTTGGTTAAGACTTATGTCAACTCCAACGACTCTATTTTTTAAAGTTTCTAATTCCATGTTTCGCTTTTTAATGAGTGTCAGGTAGCTTCTACAAAAGTAGTAAAAATCTGCGTTACCACAAAAAAAAACAGACAAAGAGGCTCGTGTTTAGCAGTTTTTAACCTTTAATGTGGTTTTGTGGACCCCAAAAGCAAGAAAAAATACAAAAAACCGATGCTTATTCGAATTTATTTAGTAAATTTGCAGCACAAAAGAATATATTCGATAATACAATATGAACGTTTTAGAATTAAGCGAACAGGAAATAGGCAGACGCCAGAGTCTGCAGGAGCTGCGTGAAATGGGCATCGACCCGTATCCTGCAGCGGAGTATCCAACGAATGCCTTCTCGGCTGAAATAAGAGACAGCTTCAAGGACGACGACGAGAAACGCGAGGTGTGCATTGCCGGACGCATGATGAGTCGCCGAGTGATGGGAAAGGCGAGCTTCGTGGAGCTTCAGGACTCGAAAGGGCGCATACAGGTTTACATCACACGCGACGACATCTGCCCGGGCGACGACAAAGATTTATATAATAAGGTGTTCAAGCGTCTGCTCGACATTGGCGACTTCATAGGCGTGAAGGGATTTGTATTCCGCACACAGACTGGCGAAATTTCAGTTCATGCTCAAGAGTTGACCTTGCTTTCCAAGAGTCTCAAGCCACTGCCCATCGTGAAGTACAAGGACGGGGTGGCATACGATAAGTTTGACGACCCCGAGCTGCGCTATCGCCAGCGTTATGTTGACCTCGTTGTCAACGATGGCGTAAAGGAAACGTTCCTGCAGCGTGCTACGGTGCTGCGCACCATACGTCGAGTGCTCGACGAGGCAGGATACACCGAGGTTGAGACGCCAACACTGCAGAGCATCGCAGGCGGAGCGTCGGCACGTCCATTCATCACCCATTTCAATGCGCTCAATGTTGACATGTACATGCGTATAGCCACCGAGCTTTATCTCAAGCGACTCATCGTAGGTGGCTTTGAGGGTGTATATGAGATAGGCAAGAACTTCCGCAACGAGGGTATGGACCGCAACCACAATCCTGAGTTCACCTGCATGGAGCTTTATGTTCAGTACAAGGACTACAACTGGATGATGAGCTTCACCGAAAAGCTGCTTGAGACAGTCTGCATAGCCGTCAACGGCTCCACCGAGCGCGAAATCGACGGCAAGGTCATTAGCTTCAAGGCTCCTTACCGCCGTTTGCCAATACTCGACGCCATAAAGGAAAAGACAGGTTTCGACTGCAATGGAAAGAGCGAAGACGAAATACGCGCGTTCTGCAAAGAAAAGGGCATGGACATTGACGATACCATGGGCAAGGGCAAACTCATCGACGAACTGTTCGGCGAGTTCTGCGAAGGCACGTTCATTCAGCCAACATTCATCACCGATTATCCCGTAGAGATGTCGCCTCTTACAAAGATGCACCGCTCTAAGCCTGGACTTACCGAGCGTTTTGAGCTGATGGTCAACGGCAAGGAACTTGCCAATGCCTATTCGGAGCTTAACGACCCTATTGACCAGGAGGAGCGTTTCGTCGATCAAATGAAACTTGCCGACAAGGGCGACGACGAAGCCATGATTATCGACCAGGACTTCCTGCGTGCGCTTCAGTATGGCATGCCTCCAACGAGTGGCATCGGCATTGGCATCGACCGCCTCGTGATGCTCATGACGGGCAAGACATTCATTCAGGAAGTGCTGTTCTTCCCGCAGATGCGTCCGGAGAAAAAGGCTCCGCGAAGCAGCAACGAAGAGTGGGCGAAGATAGGCGTCAGCCAGCAGTGGGTTCCGGTGTTCAACAAGTGTGGATATTACCTCGTGTCAGACATTCGCGAAGTTAATCCGCAAAAGTTGCAGCAGGATGTCTGTGGAGTGAACAAAAAGTACAAATTGGGGTATGACAATCCAAAGGTTGACGAGTTTGCCGCTTGGATTGAGAATGCCAACAAATAAAAAACCATCAGCGACAATATGTTCGATTGCGGCAAGATAGCTATCATCGGAGGCGGCAGTTGGGCCACGGCCATTGCCAAGATTGTAGTGGGACACACCCACCACATAGGTTGGTATATGCGACGCGATGACCGCATCGACGAGTTCAGGAGGCTGAGCCATAACCCGGCCTACCTTACCAGTGTGCACTTCAATGTCAGCGAGATATTCTTCTCAAGCGACATCAACCGTATTGTGGCAGACTACGACACGCTGGTGTTCGTCACACCTTCGCCCTACATCAAAAACCATCTAAAGAAGCTAAAGACGCGCATAAAGGACAAGTTTGTCATTACGGCAATAAAAGGCATCGTACCTGAGGAAAACCTCGTGTGCAGCGAGTTTTTCCATCAGGTGTATGATGTGCCCTACGACAATTTGGCTTGCCTCGGAGGTCCTTCACATGCCGAAGAGGTGGCTCTTGAACGTCTTTCCTACCTCACCGTGGGCTGCGCCGACCGTGACAAGGCACAGGCTTTTGCCGACGTGCTCAACAGCGAGTTCATCAAGACAAAGACGAGCAGTGATGTCATTGGCATCGAGTATGCATCGGTGTTGAAGAACGTTTATGCCATTGCGGCCGGAATATGCAGCGGACTGAAGTTCGGCGACAATTTCCAGGCCGTGCTCATGTCGAATGCGGTTCAGGAAATGTCGAGGTTCCTCACGGCCATCAACCCCATAGAGCGGTGTGTCTATGACTCGGTTTATCTTGGCGACCTCTTGGTGACAGGCTACAGCAACTTCTCTCGAAACCGTACCTTCGGAACGATGATAGGCAAGGGCTATTCGGTAAAGAGTGCCCAGATTGAGATGGAGATGATAGCCGAAGGCTTTTTCGGCACCAAGTGCATGAAGGAAATAAATCGTCACCTGCATGTCAACATGCCTATCCTCGATGCCGTTTACAACATACTGTATGAGCGCATAAGTCCGCAGATTGAAATAAAGCTGCTGACCGACTCGTTCAGGTAAAGACCATTTAAAGTTGAAACAACGAAATATTGAGATTTTGAAATATTTTAAACTAGTTTATCATTATGAAGAGTATAACACTTGACATCACTAAGGCTGCACAGTTTCTTGAAGCAGGTGCAGTAGAGGCTTACGAACCACAAGTTAAGGCCGCTCAGGAGGCCCTTGAAAATGGAACATGTCCAGGCAACGACTTCTTGGGTTGGCTGCATCTTCCAACGTCCATTACCCCCGACTTCATCAAGCAGTTGCAGGACTGCGCTGAAGTGCTTCGCCAGAATTGCGAGGTAGTGGTTGTTGCCGGCATCGGCGGCAGCTATCTTGGAGCACGTGCCGTGATTGAGGCTCTTGGCAATTCGTTTGCGTGGCTTGTTGGCGACAAGAAGAATCCTACCATTCTTTTTGCGGGCAACAACATTGGCGAGGACTATCTCTCAGAGATGACCGAATACTTGAAGGACAAGCGTTTTGGTGTCATCAACATATCAAAGTCAGGTACTACTACCGAAACCGCACTCACTTTCCGTCTGTTGAAGAAGCAGTGTGAGGCTCAGCGCGGCAAGGAAGAGGCCAAGAAGGTTATCGTGGCCATCACCGATGCAAAGCGTGGAGCTGCCCGCACATGCGCCGATAAGGAAGGATATACTTCGTTCATCATTCCCGACAACGTGGGTGGACGCTTCTCTGTGCTCACTCCTGTTGGTCTGTTGCCCATTGCTTGTGCAGGATTCGACATTCAGCAGCTCGTTGCCGGTGCGCAGGACATGGAAAAGGCTTGTGGCAAGGACGTGCCATTTGCCGAAAACATCGCTGCCCAGTATGCAGCAGTGCGCAATGGACTTTATGCTCAGGCAGGCAAGAAGATAGAGATTATGGTCAACTATCAGCCAAAGCTCCATTTCATGAGCGAGTGGTGGAAGCAGCTCTACGGCGAAAGCGAGGGTAAGGACGGTAAGGGCATATTCCCCGCATCGTGCGACTTCACCACCGACCTTCACTCTATGGGCCAGTGGATTCAGGAAGGCGAGCGTACCATCTTTGAGACTGTAATCAGCATCGAACAGCCTAACAAGACAATGCTCTTCCCCGAGGACGAAGAAAACCTCGACGGATTGAACTTCCTCGCAGGAAAGCGTGTTGATGATGTAAACAAGATGGCTGAGCTTGGTACTCGTCTGGCTCATGTTGACGGTGGTGTGCCAAACATCCGCGTCAGTGTTCCTGTTCTCAACGAATACTATCTCGGACAGCTCATCTACTTCTTCGAGATTGCATGCGGCATCAGCGGCAATGTACTCGGTGTCAACCCATTCAACCAGCCAGGAGTAGAGGCCTACAAGAAGAACATGTTCGCTCTGCTCGACAAGCCCGGCTATGAGGCAGAGAGCAAGGCCATCAAGGAGCGTCTCGCATCGGAGAAGTAAGTCTAAAAAATGTACTCCATAAACATCACTCCCCGAACATTTCATTTTCGCCAGCCGGCGGGTACGTCGCGCGGCGTTTACACCGAACGCAGGTCGTGGATGCTTGAACTCACGAGCGACGAATATCCTGGACGTGTAGGTATAGGCGAATGTGCTCCGTTGCCACAACTCAGTTGTGACGATACTCCAGAGTATGAAAAGACGCTTCGTGCCGTTTGCGACCGCTTTGAGCATGAAGGTGTGGTCAATTATCCCATGATGCGTCCTTATCCTTCAATGCTTTTTGGCCTTGAGACGGCACTGCTCAATCTTCAACGAGGCAGTGACATCCTGTTCGACAATGCATTCAGCCGTGGCGAAGAGGGTATTGTCATCAATGGCCTTGTGTGGATGGGCAGTCAGCAAGAGATGCTGGGCCGCATAGAGGAAAAGTTAAAGCAGGGATTCCATTGCATTAAGCTAAAGATTGGAGCCATTGACTTTGAACTTGAACTTGACATGGTGCGGCGCATTCGCGACCGATTCTCGCGCTCAGAGGTTGAACTGCGCGTCGATGCCAATGGAGCGTTTGAGTTTGACGAGGCTCTTTATAAGCTTGAACTTCTTGCACAGTATGCCATACACTCCATTGAACAGCCCATCAAGCCCAACCAATGGGGATATATGGCTGAGCTTTGTCGCGAATCGCCTTTGCCCATAGCCCTCGACGAAGAACTCATTGGCATCAACATGCCTGAGATGAAGGCTCATGTACTCAACATCATCAAGCCCGCCTACATCGTTTTGAAGCCGTCGCTCCACGGAGGAATGAAGGGTGTGCGTGAGTGGGTGGATATAGCAGCCAAGCAAGGCATAAGGTCGTGGATAACGAGTGCCCTTGAGAGCAATGTTGGCCTCAATGCCATTGCACAGCTTGCCGCCGACATTTATGGCACCAACAACATTATGCCGCAAGGACTCGGCACAGGACTGCTGTTTACCGACAACATCCCCATGGGCTTGGAGATTAGGGGAGAAAAAATATTCAAGTGTAGATGATGGTCAGTTGACCATTTGTGCGATTCTTGCCCTCGCCGGCTTCCCTGTTTCAGTCATGGGAATGCGGTCGATGGACATTATATATCGAGGATGCCAGTGGCGGGGCAGTATCCCGCGGCAGGCATCCTCTATTTTTTCTTTTAGCGATGCCTCGCCTTCATACAGCAGTGTCACCGCCTCTCCCAACAAGGGGTCGTGGCGTTTTGTTATTACAAACTGACAGTTGATGTGTGGCTTCAACAGCCTTTCCACCTCTTCCATCTGTATTTTTATTCCTCCGCTGCAGATGACATTGTCCCTTCGCCCTACAATTCTGAATCGTCTTCCCTCAGCGTCCATAATTGCAATGTCGTTTGTAGTCAGACGTTGGCTGCACACTTTAGGCGCATCTACTATCAGGCATCCGTCGGCGTCAGTACTTATGCTTACGCTGTCCAACGGCGTGTACCAAAGGCTTGCCTCGCTGCCGCTGATTCGTCGAAGTGCTATGTGCGAGAGTGTTTCCGTCATGCCGTATGTACTCCACACGGCATTGGGGAACGACCGCAACCGTTCTTCAAGCGCAGCGTCTATAGCTCCGCCGCCAATTATCAAGTGCTTTATTTGCCTCAGCCTCTCAGCCTCTTCGGGCTCCTCAAGCGACTTGATCACCTGCATGGGTACCATTGCCGCAAAGGTGGGGGCGGAGTCGAGGCCTTTTAGCGGATGGCTCGACGGTTCAACGGCAATAAGTTGCAGGTGCGCCACTAAGGCGCGCACCACAACCATCTTTCCGGCGATGTAGTCGAGAGGCATGCACAGCAGAGCCGTATCGCCTTCCTTCAACCCCAAGAACTGGCATGTGATGCGTGCAGAAGCCCTCATGCGTTCTTTCTCCACCATCATTTTCTTCGGAGTCCCTGTAGAGCCGCTTGTCTGCACCTCAACAACTTCCGACTCGTCGTTCCATCTTTCTATGAATTCGTTAAGTTTCATTGTTTGAGAAAACAAGTGAGTTGACAAGTAAACAAGCCACTCGTCAACTTATCTTATAAACAATAGCTCGCGATATTTTGGCAGAGTCCAGAGGCCGTCTTCCACAATCATTTCCAGATTGTCAATTTCGTGTCTTATGGCATCCATTTTCGGCTCAACAGTATCGTGGTATTGTATAGCACGTATGTGAATGTCCTCAATGCGGTTGGCAATGCGTCGAGCGTTGGTTAGTTCATCCACAAGAGCCTCTATACGTTCAGTCCTTTCGGCTATTTCCTCAATAAGTTTCATGTTTCTCATGCTCAGCCTGTCGGCCTTTTCGCTACTGAAAATGGCCTTCATCGACTGCACGTTGCGTATAAGTTGGCTCTGGTAGTGGGTTGACACTGGTATGATGTGGTTCATTGAGAGGTCGCCCAGCACTCGTGCCTCTATCTGTATCTTCTTTACATAGGTCTCCCATTTCACCTCGTTGCGAGCCTCCAGTTCCTTGCGGTTCATCACCTTCATTGCCTCAAACATCCTTACGCTGGCATCGTCTAAATAGCGTTCAAACACCACTGGGCAGCTGCTCTCCGTGTCGAGTCCTCTTTCGCGGGCCTCTTTCACCCATTCCTCGCTGTAGCCGTTGCCGTCAAATCTTATGGGTTTGCATGCCTTTATGTCTTCTCGCAGCACGTCGATAATGGCTCCCATTTTGTCTTCGCCTTTCTCCACCATTTCATCCACTCTGTTGCGGAAGTTGGTCAAGGCCTCGGCCACGGCGGCATTCAGCGAAATCATTGCCGATGCGCTGTTGGCCTCGCTTCCCAATGCGCGGAACTCAAATCGGTTGCCCGTGAAGGCAAATGGCGATGTGCGGTTGCGGTCGGTGTTGTCGATTATCAGTTGTGGTATCTGCGGAATGTCAAGCTCCATGCCCTGCTTTCCCTTCAGGTTGAACAGCTCGTCTTTGTCGGCCTTCTCAATGTGGTCGAGCAACTCGTTCAGCTGTTTTCCGAGAAACGACGAAATGATGGCTGGCGGGGCTTCGTTGCCGCCCAGTCGGTGGGCATTTGTTGCGCTCATTATCGATGCCTTCAGCAGTCCGTTGTGCTTATATACAGCCATCAGCGTTTCCACTATGAATGTCACGAAGCGCAGGTTTTCCTCTGGCGTCTTGCCTGGAGCATGCAGCAGCACTCCATTGTCAGCCAGCAGACTCCAGTTGTTGTGCTTGCCTGAGCCGTTGATGCCGTCGAAAGGCTTTTCGTGCAGCAGCACTCTGAATCCGTGCTTGCGGGCCACCTTTTTCATCAGCGACATCAGCAGCATGTTG
>JAQXRI010000072.1 GCA_029218445.1 Prevotellaceae bacterium
TTTTTGTTTTGTGGCGCTTATGTCGTTTGTTGTTTCATGGCATTCAGTCGGCGACGGAATGCTATAGCTATGTTTTGTTTTGCAAAATCGTTTAGTGCGACGAAGGTTGTACGTCGCTTTAGTTCCTCGAAAGACATTTCGAGAAGGAGCTTGGCGAGGCATTCGTCGGCAAAGGAATTGGATACTACGCTCACGCCCTCAAAATCCAACACGATGCGTTCGTCGCTTTCGTGAAGCATGGTGAGCAGTTTTTCGCGGGTAATGCAGCCTAATTGCCGTGTACCCAAATATTCGTTTATCTCTTTGAATTTAAATGTTTTCATATCTTCAGATTGTTTTTATTACCACAAATCGTTCAGTCCATCATCGATGTCAAACATCTCGTTGAAGTCTGATACACAGTTAGTCTTGCTGCCTAAAATTTCTTCAGGAATAATTTCTTTATTTGAATGAAGTTCAAAATATACTATAGTACCTTGCCAAAATGAGGTCTTCTCAATATTGATTCCATTGTTGTCGCAGATGAGTTTATTGTCGCCAGAAACAATTGTTAACGTTGTTCCGACGTTCTCAACCAAGCGTAGTGTGGAATAAAGTCCGAACCCCATTCCTTTACCGTCGGTCACACTGTCTTCAATACACATTGTCAGTGCCTCTTCTTCCGTCAACTCTGAATATTTTGGGTTGGCTGACAAAGATTTGCGTATGCCGATACCATCGTCTGCCACAAGTATTTGAATTTTCTTTTCGTCTTGTCGATAACTCATCAATACTGTTCCGCATTCTTTTTCTGAGTGTGTCAATACGTTGTCAAGTATTTCATAAAAACAATAGCTCAAACCTTGAAGTATGGTTAGTTCAATGTTTGGGTTGTAGTTCAAAATGCTGACGATGTCTCGGTAAGTTGAATATATGTTTTCTTTGTCAAAAACCTCTATTGTTGGTGAAGGTTTTTGATTTTGGAAGAATGTTTCAATGAGTCTGTTTATATTCATATCTTAAAATTTTTGCCAGTGACAACAGGTTTTGTAGCTTGCCGCTTAATGCAGCTAAACTTTCTGCAAAGATACACCTTTTTGCCGACACCGCCAAAGGTTTTGGGCAGAAAATGATTTGCAGTGGCGGCGACGGCGAAAAGGTTAACAAGTTAACGGTTAACCAACGCATGTGGGGCGGAAGGTGGGGGTGGGGGATGAAGGGCTTGGGCGGCACGCACGCGATGGAGATTCGCGCGCACGTAATGAGATATTCGCGCATGTATATAATAAGGTAATTTTTTTATATAATATTATATATAGCCATGCCTTTATAAGTGCATCACGCAAGCCAGTGGCAGGGGGCGAGGGGTAGGGGGTTGACGAATAACGTGGTTAACTTGGCAACTTGGCAACCTTTAGTTTGCTACGTCGCGACGCAACAATTGCCGCGTCGCCATAGAGCGGAAATGGACACCTCGGCAAAGCTCTGCAACATAGCAACTTATGCACTTTTTCGCCACGACTTGCCGGACAACTATTGCAGTATTGAAAAAAAAGCCGTATCTTTGCAGTGGAAAAAGTTGATGAGGGAGAGCGATGAACGCCGGCTGAACATCAAACCTCTATACACCAACCCAACCATGAGAGAACAACAAAATATTGTTAAACTAAAAATCTTTACAATTATGGCAATTAAAGTGAAAGCAATCGAACGCAACGTGTCGTTCGACAAGAACAAAGAGAAATGGGCCTACGTGCTGCAGGCCGACCTCTACAACAAACTGACCCAGACGAAGGTGATACAGGAGGCTGCACTGCGCAGCGGCATTGCCAAGGGTTCGATAAGTGCGGCATGGGACGCCATCGGCGAGGTGCTGAAGGCATGGGCCACTGAGGGCCATTCGGTGGCCATTCCGGGACTTGGCTCGATGAGGTTCGGACTGCGCTCGAAGTCGGTGCCCGACGTCAACAAGGTGGCCGCTACGCTCATCACGTCGCGCCGCGTGATTTTCACGCCAAGCACCGACATACTGAAGCAGCTGGCCGACACCTCGGTAAACATCACCTGCTACGACCGCGACGGCAACGTGGTGAAGCGAGTGACCTCGGGCGACTCGGGCAACGTGGAGGAAGGCTCGGAATATGACTGTCAGATAGTGCTTACGGCACAGCCTGCTGAAGGCGGAACCGTGACGGGAGCAGGCGGCTACATGTCGGGCGACAGCGTTACCATCAAGGCCGTGGCGGCTGCGGGCTACAGCTTCGTGAAGTGGAGCGACAACGTGACCGACGCCGAGCGCACCTTCAACGCCGAGCAGGACATGACGCTCGAAGCCATCTTCAAGTTGGACGGCGAGGAGCAGGGTGGTAGCATTGGCGAGTAGCCTTTGGGGCTATTTTCACCGAAACATCTCAACCGCAAAACCACCGATTGTAGGGGCGGTTTAGACTTTCGTCGAACTTACATTTTGTTTAACTAAAAATTAAAATTGGGAGGTAAAAATTATGAGCAACACTACCAAGACCAACACGTGGAAACTGATACTTCAGTTGCTGGTGGCTGCACTGTCGGCCATCGCCACTACGCTCGGCGTGACGAGCTGCATGGGTGCCAACACCTTGTTGTAGCACGAACTGGACGAAAACAGTTATGCGGGACACTTCGTGGAGATGATACTCCTGAAGTGCCCCGCATTTCGCGTTTCCTTTTTTTTAATTTAAAGAGCAGAGCCGGTGATGTTATGCCTCTGCTGGTGCCTCTTCGGCTGCTGCGTTGGCTGCTGCCTCGGCCTCTGCCTTGGCTGCTGCTGCGGCTGCCTTCTTCTCGGCTACCTTCTTGGCTATGTCGGCGTTGATTTTCTTCTCAGCCTCCAAGCCCTTTGCGTAGGCTTCCTTCTTGGCCTTTGCCTCGCTCTCGCGGATGGCTGTTGCGCCCTTCACCTTCTCGGCCTTCCATGCGTCGAACTTCTGCTGTGCAGTAGCCTCGTCGAATGCGCCTTTCTTCACGCCCACACGGAGGTGCTTCATGAGATAAACGCCCTCGTTGCTGAGGATGTTGCGGGCAGTGTCGGTAGGCTGTGCGCCGACCTCGACCCAATAGAGAGCTCTGTCAAAATTCAAATCTACTGTGGCTGGATTGGTGTTTGGGTTGTAAGTACCAATTTTCTCAGTAAATCTACCATCACGTGGTGCACGTGCGTCGGCGATAACGATGCTGTAGAACGCATAGCCCTTACGGCCGCCGCGCTGTAATCTGATTTTTGTTGCCATTGTGTTTTTAAAAAAAATTTTATGTGTAAGTCTGAATTAAATGCTGCCATCTCGTGACAGCGGCTGCAAAGGTACGAAGAAAAAAGCATACCGCACCCCTCAGGCTGTAGTTTTTTCTCCTTCCTTAACGTTTTTTATGGATTTCACCCCTCACCTCTCACCTCTAAATCCTCTCACCTCTAAATTCTCTTACTTCTTCACCAGCGTTATTCCGCACTTCATGCCGTCCACCTTCTTCATCAGCGAGGTGACGGTGGACAGGGTGGACGACGACGACGAGGCGCCCATGGTCTTCATGAACGTGAGCAGCTTGGAGGCGTCGGTCACAAACATGAGGTTGTTGCCGTCAACCTGAGTGGTGAGCGTGATGCTGCGAAGGGTGTGGGTGAGCACGAGCTTCGAGTCGCTTATGGTCCATTTGCCAGTATAGGTCTTCTTGCGGAAGGTTTCGCTGAAGGTGCCGTCGCTGTTGAAGGTCATGGTCAGCGCACCCTTCTTTATGCCCACCTTTTCAAGCTGCGCCTGGAGCTTCTTTTCGGCGGTGTTGGCCGCCACCTTGGCGGCGGCGTTGGTCAGCACGTTGCTCGACGAGAGCACTATGGCCGGCTCTTCATACACCCACGTGCCCACGAGGTTGCGCGTGGTGGCCTGCTTCTTCGACGAGAATATCGAGGTGAGGCCCGACGCGAGGTCGGACCCCGTATTGCCCGACCCGAGCACGTTGCCGAGTATGCTGCCGAGGTCGGTTTGTGCTGTGGCGCCCTGAGTGAAGAGTGCCATGAGGCAGATTACTGCCATTTTCAGAATGTTTGTCTTCATGCTTATGTGTGTTTATGATTTCTTTTCTTTCGCGGTGCAAAATTACAGATAGTTTGCGAGACGGCCAAAAAAAATCTTCAAAACAATGTTATTAATATATGAATTGCAGCCCCTTTTTGTCCTACATTGCTGCAATGTTGTGCAAAAATGATTAATGGCGGCGATTTTTTTTGAAAAAAAGATTGCCGTTTCGTAAAAGATTGTTATCTTTGTGCCAAATTTAACGAAACTCTTGAGGTATGACACTATTGATTGTGCTGATTTTCATCGTGGGGTATATACTCCTGGCTACTACTCACGTGACCAACGTGAACAAGGCCGCCGTGGCCATGTTTATGGGCACGGTGGGGTGGGTGCTTTACATCTGCTACGGCACCGACTTCGTGATGAGCCAGCATCCGAGGGAGTACTACGACTTCCTGGCGGGCGAGGCGCCCGACAGCGCCACCGTGAAGCACTTCATCTACGACGACATCTTCCTGAAGTATGTGGGCAAGGCGGCGGCCATTGTCATGTTTCTGCTGGCCACGATGACCATCATCGAGATTCTCAACAACAACGGCTGCTTCGACTTCATTGTAGAATGGATACGCACGCGCAACAGCCGAAGGCTGCTGTGGACCATCACCGTGGCCACATTCCTCATCTCGGCCAACCTCGACAACCTTACCACCACCACCATGATGCTCGTGATAATGCACGGCATAGTGCAGAACCGGCGACAGCGTATGCTCATCGGCTCGACCATAGTGCTGGCCGCCAACGCCGGAGGCTGCATGACCGTGATTGGCGACCCCGCGGGCGTGATGCTGTGGGGCGAGGGAGCCGTGACGGCCACCAACTTCTCGGCCTACCTGGCCATGCCGGCAATAGTGGCGTGGGCGTTGCCCACCTACCTGATTGGCCGAAAGCTGCCTGCCACGCTCGACGTGGAGTGGCCCGCCATACCCTATCGAGGCGACGACACCAACCTCAACCGACTGCAGCGACTCTCGATGCTGATAGTGGGCATCGGAGGACTGTGGTTCATACCCACGTTCCACAACATCACCAAGCTCAGCCCCTTCCTCGGCGCATTGTGCGTGCTGTCGGTGCTGTGGGTGGTGAACGAGATATACAACCGCAAGCTCATGAACACCGAGCAGATGATACAACGACGCTTTCCACGCTCGCTGCAGTACGGCAGCCTGCAGATGATACTCTTCATCATGGGCATAATGCTGGCCATGGGAGTGGTGAAGGAGACGGGATTCTTCGGCACCATTTCGGAGTGGATTGACTTCAACGTACACAACGTGTGGGCTGTGGGCGTGCTGGCCGGCGCACTGAGCGGCGTGGTCGATACGTTTACCGTGGCCATGACCAACATCTCGCTCTACCCCATAGTGGATGCGGCGGCTCTTGACCGCTGGGTCGATTCTGACTACATGTCGTGCTTCGTGCAGAACGGCATCTACTGGAAGCTCGTGGCCTTCTCCACAAGCATGGGCGGCTGCCTCACATGCTTCGCCTCGACCAGTGGGCTGGCGCTGATGAAGATGGAGAGGATGCACGTGGGGTGGTATCTCAGAAACTGCACCGCCAAGGTCATGCTCGGCTGGCTGCTGGGCATTGCAATACTGTGGGGCGAATACTATGTGATGCAGGCATAGCATGTATATATATAATAAGGTGAAACAACTATAAAAACTTAAAGAATATGGCTAAGATTAAAACTATCGGAATTTTAACGTCAGGAGGCGACGCTCCGGGCATGAACGCAGCCATACGCGCTGTCACCCGTGCAGGCATCTGCAACGGATTCAACATCAAGGGCATATACCGTGGCTACGACGGACTCATCAACGGCGAGGTGAAGCCTTTCACCACCGAGAACGTCAGCGGCATAATAATGCAGGGAGGAACAATACTGAAGACCGCCCGCAGCAAGGAGTTCATGACACTGGAGGGCAAGCAGAAGGCCTACGACACCATGGTGAAGGAAGGCATCGACGCACTCGTGGTGATAGGCGGCAACGGCTCGCTCACCGGAGCGCGCGACTTTGCGGCCGAGTTCGACGTGTGCTGCATAGGACTGCCGGGCACCATCGACAACGACCTCTACGGCACCGACTCTACCATAGGCTACGACACCACACTGAACACCATACTCGAGTGTGTTGACCGCATACGCGACACGGCGCAGAGCCACGAGCGCATCTTCTTCATCGAGGTGATGGGCCGCGACGCAGGCTTCCTGGCGCAGAACAGCGCAATAGCCAGCGGTGCCGAGGCCGCCATCATACCCGAAGACTCCACCGACGTTGACCAGCTGGCGCGCTTCATGGAGCGCGGCATCAGAAAGTCGAAGAAGAGCTGCATCGTGATAGTGTCGGAAAGCCCCAAGTGCGGCGCACTCTACTATGCCGACCGCGTGAAGAAGGAGTTTCCCGACTACGACGTGCGCGTGTCGATACTGGGTCACCTGCAGCGAGGCGGCCGCCCCACGGCCCACGACCGCATACTGGCCAGCCGCACCGGAGTGGGAGCCATAGAGGCCATCATGCAGGGGCAGCGCAACGTGATGGTGGGAGTGAGAAACAACGAGGTGGTGTATGTGCCCTTCGCCGACGCCATCCGCACCGACAAGCCTCTCGACATGAAGCTGATAAAGGTGCTGGACGAGTTGAGTATATAAGAAGGTAGGAGTTTTTAAGAGGGTAGAAGGTAGAGGGTAGAAGGTAGAAGGTAGAGGGTAGAGAATACCGAATAGGCGGAATGCCCCTCCCATCCACACTCCAGCCGCAAACCAAGGCTCGAACTATTCTCTACCCTCTACCCTCTACCTTCTACCCTCTCAAAACTCCTTCCCTCTACCCTCTACCTTCTACCTTCTCCTCTCTCCCCCCTCTCCCTTTTTGTGAAAATTTAAGAAGAAAAGTGGAGAAAAGTTTTTCACTTGACGGAAAAATGCCTATCTTTGCAGGCAATCAAGGACGAAACAACCTTGAGGGACAAAAATAACTCAAATATTCTATCATAAAAAGACAATTGAATTAAAAAAAACAATAAAGCGTATGTCACAGATTAATGGACACATCTCACAAATCATCGGACCGGTAATCGACGTTTTCTTCGATACCAAGGGACAGGATGCAGAGAAAGTGTTGCCAAAAATTCATGATGCTCTCAAAATCGACCGACCTGACGGCCGCGAGCTCGTTGTAGAAGTGCAGCAGCACATCGGTGAGGACACCGTGCGCTGTGTGGCCATGGACAACACCGACGGACTGCAGCGCGGACTCGAGGTAAGACAGACGGGGTCGCCCATCGTGATGCCCGCAGGAGAGCAAATCAAGGGACGAATGATGAACGTCATCGGACAGCCCATCGACGGTATGGAACCCCTCAGCATGGAAGGCGCTTACCCCATCCACCGCGAGGCTCCAAAGTTTGAAGACCTTTCTACCCACAAGGAGATGCTCGCTACGGGCATCAAGGTGATCGACCTGCTCGAACCATACATGAAGGGTGGAAAAATCGGACTCTTCGGGGGAGCCGGCGTGGGAAAGACCGTGCTCATCATGGAGCTGATAAACAACATCGCCAAGGGACACAACGGCTACTCAGTGTTTGCCGGAGTGGGAGAGCGCACGCGTGAGGGCAACGACCTCATACGCGACATGCTCGAGTCGGGCGTAATACGCTACGGCGAAAAGTTCAAGAAGGCAATGGAGGAAGGAAAGTGGGACCTCTCGCTCGTCGATCCTGAAGAGCTGAAGAAGTCGCAGGCCACACTCGTGTATGGACAGATGAACGAGCCGCCAGGTGCACGCGCATCGGTGGCACTGTCGGGACTTACTGTGGCGGAGGAGTTCCGCGACCATGGTGGCAAGGACGGCGAGGCAGCCGACATCATGTTCTTCATCGACAACATCTTCCGTTTCACACAGGCTGGCTCGGAAGTGTCGGCGCTGCTCGGACGTATGCCGTCGGCCGTGGGTTACCAGCCTACACTGGCCTCTGAGATGGGTACCATGCAGGAGCGCATCACTTCCACCAAGAAAGGCTCAATCACATCGGTGCAGGCAGTTTATGTGCCGGCCGACGACTTGACCGACCCCGCACCAGCCACCACCTTCACCCACCTCGACGCCACCACCGAGCTGAGCCGAAAGATAACCGAGCTGGGCATCTATCCCGCCGTGGACCCGCTGGGCTCTACCAGCCGAATACTCGACCCGCTCATCGTGGGCAAGGAGCACTACGACTGCGCACAGCGAGTGAAGCAGATACTGCAGCGATACAAGGAGCTGCAGGACATCATAGCCATCCTTGGCATGGACGAACTCTCGGACGAAGACAAGCTCACCGTAAACCGCGCACGCCGCGTGCAGCGATTCCTCTCGCAGCCGTTCACCGTGGCCGAGCAGTTCACAGGCGTTAAAGGAGTGATGGTGCCAATAGAAGATACCATCAAGGGATTCAACATGATACTCGACGGAGAGGTGGACGACCTGCCCGAACAGGCATTCCTCAACGTGGGCACCATCGAAGACGCCATTGCCAAGGGCAAGAAGCTCATCGAGGCAGCCAAGGGTTAAGCGTATTACTCACTCACTATAAATCGATTGCAGATATGAGTTTAAAGTTGAGGATTGTTTCTCCGGAGAAGATCGTCTTCGTAGGAGATGTAGAAAGTGTGACGGTGCCGGGAACGGCAGGCGAATTTCAGGTTCTGCCCAACCACGCCCCGCTCATCTCGTCGCTCGAACCGGGACGCGTGCTGTACGACTGCGCCGACGGACGCAAGGAGCTGAACATCACAGGCGGATTTGCTGAAGTGCAGAACAACAACGTGAGTCTTTGCGTAGAAATGCAATGAAGCCATGGTGCAAAGCGTGAAGGACATCAACCGCCTCTCAAGGCGATACCTGGCCGGAAGCATCGCCCTCATGGCACTGCTGGCCGTGGCCGACCACGTGCTGCAGGCTAACGGGACCGTAGCAGGCACCACTGCCCACATCGTGGTGTGCACACTCTTCTCCTTAGTGGTGGAGGTGGCCGACATAATGGTGTGGCGAAAGGTGGCCATGAAAAGCCCCGACAGCATGCCAACGTTCTACACGGCAGTGTCGGGATTCCGCATGCTGCTGGCTCTTGCCACCATGCTGGCATACTACCTGGCCGCAGGCAAGGCCCACATGATGGCTTTCGTGGTGCTCTTTCTCATCTACTATGTCGTGCTGCTGGCTCACCACGCAATCTTCTTTTCCCGTACGGCAAGACGCAGCGGGCAAACTCTATAAGTAACATAAACTATGTGCAAGATGAAACATATAGGAACCATAATTATCATGGCACTCCTGGCCCTGACGCCCCTGAAGACGTTTGCCGGCCACGGCGAGGAACCCGCAGGCGAGATGAACATCTCGGAGATTGTGCTCGAGCACCTCTCGGACTCCTACGAGTGGCACATAGCGTCATACGAAGGGAAGCACCTGAGCATACCACTGCCCATAATTGTGCGCAGCGCACAGACGGGCGAGTGGACCGTGTGTACGCCACACAACCTGCCCTCCAACTTCTACTTCGACCAGGAGCACCACGGCAAAATATACGAGCGCATGGCCGACGGAACCACCCAGCGTCCGCTGGACCTCAGCATAACCAAGGCTGTGGCACAGATATGGATTGTGGTGGCTGTGCTGCTGGCCGTGTTCCTCTCGTGCTCGCGATGGTACAAGAAGCGCGACGAGAAGAGCAACGCGCCGCGTGGATTCGTAGGGGCCGTCGAGATGCTCGTGATGTACATACACGACGACCTCATACGTCCGTCGGTGGGCGAGAAGCACTACAAGAAGTATGCGCCATACTTGCTTACGGTGTTCTTCTTCATCCTCACCACCAACCTCGTCGGACTGCTGCCGGTGTTCCCGGGCGGCACCAACGTGACGGGCAACATCAACGTAACGCTGTTCCTCGCCGTGTGTACGATGCTGGCCATCAACCTCTTTGGCAACAAGGAGTACTGGAAGGAAATATTCTGGCCCGAGGTGCCGCTGTTTCTCAAGGCCTACCCTGTGCCCGTGATGCCGGTGATTGAGCTGTTCGGAGTGTTCACCAAGCCCTTCGCACTCATGATCCGTCTCTTCGCCAACATGATGGCAGGCCACGCCGTGATGCTAAGCTTCACGTGCGTCATCTTCCTCGGATGGTCGATGGGAGTAGGATTCGGCATCGGACTCAACGCCTTCAGCGTAGTCATGCTGCTGTTCATGAACTGTCTTGAACTGCTGGTGGCATTCGTGCAGGCCTACGTGTTTACAATGCTCAGCGCCGTATTCATCGGACTGGCACACAAGGAGGAGCATTGAAAAATTTCCTTCCGAAGGAATTTTTAAATTAAAGAATTAAAAAATTAAAGTTCTGAGGGACGGGAAGAATAATTAAAGAATTAATAATTAAAGTTCTGAGGAACTGTAAGTAATAAAGAAAACATTAAAGTATTAACAATTAAAAAGTATAAAACTATGATTATTTCAACACTTTTGGCTGCTGAAGGCCTGGCACAGCTGGGCTGCGGTCTCGGAGCAGGTATTGCAACAATTGGTGCAGGTTTGGGTATTGGTAAGATTGGCGGCAGCGCTATGGATGCCATCGCACGTCAGCCAGAGGCAGCAGGCAAGATTCAGACTAACATGATTCTTACCTCTGCATTCGTTGAGGGTTGCGCCCTCTTCGCCATCGCAGCTTGTGCATTCATTATTTAATTTATATAGTTGACGAGTTGACAAGTTGACGAGTTGACAAGTTAATACTTAGTTGACAGGTTAACAGGTTAACGAGTTAACGGGTTAACAAGGTCGATACAATGACTGACGAACAAGAAGACTGGAGTACAAGTAATAACTTGTCCACTCGTCCACTCGTCAACTTACAAATAACTCGTCAACTAAAAAAAAATATATTCATACAATGGAGAATTTGCCATCAATATTGACCCCTGATTTGGGACTCCTCTTCTGGATGCTCCTCGCCTTTCTCGTGGTCTTCGCTGTATTGGCCAAATACGGCTTCCCAGCCATCGTGAACATGGTTGACAGCCGCAAGCAGTACATCGACGACAGCCTGCGCAAGGCACACGAGGCTTCGGCACGACTGGAAAACATACAGAAGGAGGGTGAGGCCATGTTGCAGGAGGCGCGGCAAAAGCAGGCTCAAATACTCAAGGAGGCCGCCGACACGCGCGAAGCAATTGTGACCAAAGCCCAGCAACAGGCGCGACAAGAGGCTGCAAGACTTATCGACGAGGCAAAGGCCGACATAGCCCAGGAAAAGGCCGCCGCCATTGCCGAGATAAGGGCACAGGTGGCCGAGCTCTCCGTCAAGGTGGCCGAGAAGATTCTGAGAAAAGAACTCGCTCAGGACAACCGACAGATGGAGACCATCGACAAGCTATTGGATGAAGTTGCTGTTGAAGATAAATAATAAAAAAAATAAATTGACATGGACATCGGAGTAATATCGGTTAGATACGCTCGTGCGCTGCTCAAAGCGGCTACTGAAGCGAAACTCGACGACACCATCTGCCAAGAAATGGCTCTGATGGCTAAAAGTTTCGTCGAAGTGCCACAACTGAGGCAGGCCATCGACAATCCAATGCTCTCGAAAGAGAAAAAGCAGGAACTGCTCGCTACCGCGGCAGGAGGCAATGTGTCAGACTTGACCCTCAGCTTCATTAAGCTCGTGCTAAAGGAACAAAGGGAGAGCGTGGTGCAGTTTATGGCCAACTCGTATGTCACTTTATACCGCAAACAGAAGAACATCATCCGAGGCAAGCTCACGACGGCTGTCGCCGTTTCGCCTGAAACAGAGCGAAAAATGCGACAGATGGTCGAAAACAGGACCAAGGGTACTGTAGAGTTCGAAACTGAAGTCAACCCCGACATCATCGGAGGCTTCATTCTCGAGTACGACACCTACAGGCTCGACGCAAGCGTACAGAGCCAACTGAGGAACGTACTGCTACAGTTGAAAAAGTAACACTAAAAAAGTTAAACAAGTAAACATGTCAGACAAAATAAAACCAAGTGAAGTGTCGCAAATGCTGCTACAGCAGCTCCAGGGCATCAACGGCGGACAGCAGTTTGACGAAGTCGGCACTGTGCTCGAAGTAAGCGACGGTGTGGCACGTATCTACGGTCTGCACAACGCTGAAGCCAACGAGCTGCTCGAGTTCGAAAACGGCACCATGGCCATCGTCATGAACCTTGAGGAGGACAACGTAGGTTGCGTGCTGCTCGGTTCGACAGAAGGCATAAAGGAAGGCATGGTGGTGAAGCGCACTAAGCGCATCGCGTCGATCAGAGTGAACGACAACATGCTCGGACGCGTCATCAATCCGCTCGGACAGGCCATCGACGGAAAGGGAGACATCGACCTCACTGGAGCCTTCGAAATGCCACTCGACAGAAAGGCACCGGGAGTAATCTACCGACAGCCCGTAAAGGAACCGCTGCAGACAGGACTAAAGGGTGTCGATTCGATGATTCCTATCGGACGTGGACAGCGAGAGCTGATCATCGGCGACCGACAGACAGGTAAGACGGCCATTGCCGTCGATACCATCATCAACCAGAAGAGTTTCTACGAGGCTGGAAAGCCAGTGTATTGCATCTACGTGGCCATCGGACAGAAGGCATCTACCGTGGCCGCCCTCGTCGAAAACTTGAAGCAGCACGGCGCAATGCCTTATACCATAGTGGTTTCGGCAACAGCTGCCGACCCTGCCGCCATGCAGTACTACGCTCCGTTTGCTGGAGCAGCCATAGGCGAGTATTTCCGCGACCGCGGATTCTCGGCCCTCGTGGTTTACGACGACCTCTCAAAGCAGGCCGTGGCTTATCGTGAGGTGTCGCTCATATTGCGCCGACCCTCAGGACGTGAGGCTTACCCGGGCGACGTGTTCTACCTCCACAGCCGTCTGCTGGAGCGCGCAGCGCGCATCAACGACCAGCAGGAAGTGGCCGAACAGATGAACGACCTGCCCGAGTGCATGAAGGGACACGTCAAGGGCGGTGGCTCGCTCACGGCACTCCCCATCATCGAGACGCAGGCTGGCGACGTGTCGGCCTACATACCTACCAACGTCATCTCAATCACCGACGGACAGATATACCTCGAAAGCGACCTCTTCAACCAGGGATTCCGTCCTGCCGTCAACGTCGGTATTTCGGTATCGCGTGTGGGTGGCTCGGCACAGATTAAGAGTATGAAGAAGGTGGCGGGTACGCTGAAAATCGACATGGCGCAGTATCGTGAGCTTGAGGCCTTCTCGAAGTTCTCAAGCGACATGGACCCCGTAACCGCCATGACCATCGACCGCGGACGCAAAAACAACCAGCTGCTCATACAGCCACAGTACAGCCCAATGCCTGTGGGCGAGCAGGTGGCAATCATCTACTGCGGCACACACGGACTCATGCACGACGTGCCCGTAGAGAGCGTACGACAGTGTCAGGACGCATTCCTCGACAAGCTCCGCTCGGCTCATCCCGAAGTAATTGCAACATTGGCATCAGGAAAAATCGACGACACCGTAACCAGTGTAATCGAGCAGACCATGGCCGACATTGCAGGACAATATAAACAATGATAGCCTATGCCGTCGCTTAAAGAGATAAAGACGAGAATCACGTCGGTCAACAGCACCCGAAAAATTACGAGTGCCATGAAGATGGTGGCGTCGTCGAAACTGCACCATGCACAGGTGATGATTGAAAACATGCTGCCCTACGAGACAATGCTCGAACACATCCTGAAGACGTTCCTCGCTTCAGAGGCCGACGCTTCTAATGTCTATACCATTGCTCGACCAGTCAACAGAGTGGCCATCGTGGCATATTCGTCGAACAGCAGTCTTTGTGGTGGCTTCAATGCCAACATCATCAAGCTGATGCAGACGGTGGCGGCCGAATACGAAGAGCTGGGCAAGGACAACATCGTCATCTATCCCATTGGCCGAAAGGTGGCCGAAAAGGCCGCTAAGCTCGGCTACGCCATTGGTGGCGACTTTACGCAGATGGCCGACAAGCCCAACGTAAAGCAGTGCATCGACTTGGCTCGTGAGCTGGGCGAAAAGTACAGGGCTGGCGAGATTGACAAGGTGGAACTCGTTTACCACCATTTCAAGTCGGCCGGTTCGCAGGTATTGACGAGAAAGACATTCCTGCCCATCGACCTCACCACCGAGCTTACCCGCGACCACTTCCGCGACCTCAAATCGACCGTCGCAACTAAGGAGTCGCAGGAGTACCTGAGAAAGCGCGACAACGAGCGAGGAGAGCAGAACGGGGCACTCGACGCAAAGCCACTGAACAGCAACTTCATAGTCGAGCCCGACATGAAGAGCGTCCTATCGGTGCTGATACCAAAAATGGCTCACCTGATGCTCTACACTGCACTGCTCGACAGCATTGCCAGCGAGCATGCAGCGCGAATGGTGGCCATGCAGACGGCCACCGACAATGCCGACGAACTGCTGCGCGGACTGAATCTTCAGTACAACAAGAGTCGTCAGCAGGCCATTACCAACGAGCTGCTCGACATTGTTGGAGGTAGCGTAAACAATTGACATCATGCCGTCCTTATCGCCTGATTTTCAGCGTGAGGGGACGGCGTTGTGTTAAAATACATCGAAATATAGCCCAAAAAGGTGAAATATGTTTTTAAACATATAAAAAAGTTTGCTTATTTAGGAAAAATGTTGTACCTTTGCAGTCGTTATCCTGAATACAATCTTTTTACCTTAGAAGGCTAATACCTATTGAGAAAATGCCTCGCGCTGAGAAGCGTGGGGCATTTAAATTTTTGTTACAAAGGTTGCCAGGTTGCCAAGTTAACGGTTACTTTCACCCTCCCTCTCCCCATTACTGTTTTGTGTCAACAGGCTGCGCACACACTTCCCACTACCTTCTCCCCTCTACCCACTAAAAAAAGTGACCGAAAAAACTATTCCGGTCACTTCTTTTATACTAATCAATCACATGTCTTATGCATTATACTCCTGCCAGCTCTTTATCTTGATGTCCTCAAGGCGCATTGAGCAGATGGCCTCTACGAAAGCCTTGGCAAGGCGGACGTTGGTCATGAGCGGTATGTTGTGGTCGATGGCGCCACGACGTATGCGGTAGCCGTTGGTAAGCTCACGCTTCGTCTGATTCTTCGGCACGTTGATGATGAGGTCAAACTTGTGGTCGGCTATCATCTCCATCACGTTGTTCTCGCCGTTTTCGTCGGGCCATGACACAGCCGTCGATTTCACGCCGTTCTCGTTGAGGAAGCGCGCTGTGCCCTCGGTGGCGTAGATGGTATAGCCCGCGTCGGCCAGACGCTTCATGGGCTCAAGCAGGTCAACCTTGCCCTTCACGCCACCAGACGACACCAGCACGTCGTGCTTGGGAATGTTGTAGCCAGTGGCTATCATGGCGTTGAGGAGAGCCTCGTTGAAGTCGTCGCCGAGACAGCCCACCTCGCCTGTCGATGACATATCGACGCCAAGCACAGGGTCGGCGTTCTGCAGTCGGGCAAACGAGAACTGCGATGCCTTCACGCCGATGCGGTCGATGTCAAACTCGCTCTTCGACGGACGCTCGTAGGGCGCGTCGAGCATGATGCGTGTGGCGGTGTCGATGAAGTTGCGCTTCAGTATCTTGCTCACAAACGGGAACGAGCGCGAGGCGCGCAGGTTGCACTCTATCACCTTGATGTCGCTGCCCTTGGCCAGGTACTGAATGTTAAACGGTCCGCTGATGTTCAGCTCCTTGGCTATGCGGCGCGAAATCTTCTTTATGCGGCGTATGGTGGAGAAGTAGATGTTTTGTGCCGGGAACACCATCGTGGCGTCGCCCGAGTGCACGCCGGCATACTCGATGTGCTCTGATATGGCATACTCTATCACCTCGCCCTTGTCGGCCACGGCGTCAAACTCAATCTCCTTGGTGTCCTGCATAAACTGCGACACTACCACGGGGAAGTCTTTGCTCACCTCGGTGGCCATCTGCAGGAAGCGCTCCAGTTCGTCGTAGCTGTAGCATACGTTCATGGCTGCTCCTGAGAGCACGTACGACGGACGCACGAGCACCGGGAAGCCCACCTTATCGACGAACGACTTGATGTCGTCGAACGAGGTGAGGGCGCGCCATGCGGGCTGGTCGATGCCCAGACGGTCGAGCATGGCCGAGAACTTGTCGCGGTTTTCGGCGCGGTCGATGTCAAGCGGCGACGTGCCGAGGATGGGCACACCCTGGTTGTGGAGGCGCATGGCGAGGTTGTTGGGTATCTGTCCGCCCACGCTCACCACAACGCCGCGTGGCGACTCGAGGTCGATGATGTCGAGCACGCGCTCAAGCGACAGCTCGTCGAAGTAGAGGCGGTCGCACATGTCGTAGTCGGTAGATACGGTCTCGGGGTTGTAGTTGATCATTATCGACTTGTAGCCCAACTTGCGGGCGGTGTTGACGGCGTTCACCGAGCACCAGTCGAACTCTACCGACGAGCCTATGCGGTAGGCTCCCGAGCCGAGTACCACCACCGACTTTGAGTTTTTGTAGAAGTCGATGTCTGAAGCGTCGGCGGCGTAGGTCATGTAGAGGTAGTTGGTCTGTTCGGGGTGTTCGCTGGCCACGGTGTTGATGCGCTTCACCACAGGCAGTATGCCGCGCGACTTGCGGTGGCGGCGCACGAGCATGTTCTCCTTCTCGCGGTTGCCGCTGGTGGGCTTCAGCACGAAGCGGCTGATTTGGAAGTCGGAGAATCCGGCCACCTTGGCCTCCTTCAGCAGTGCGTCGGGCAGCTGCTGCAGGTCGTCGTACTGCATGAGCTGCTGCTTCAGGTCAACGATGTGCTTCAGCCTTTCGAGGAACCACACGTCAATCTTCGTCAGCTCTTCAATGCGCTCTACGGTGTAGCCCTCTTCCAAGGCCTGTGCTATGGCAAAGATGCGCAGGTCGGTGGGGTTCTGCAGCTCGTCGTCGAGGTTGTCGAATCGGGTGTGGTCGTTGCCCACGAAGCCGTGCATGCCTTGGCCTATCATGCGCAGTCCCTTCTGTATCATCTCCTCAAACGAGCGTCCGATGGCCATTATCTCGCCCACCGACTTCATCGACGAGCCTATCAGTCGGCTTACGCCGGCAAACTTCGTGAGGTCCCAGCGCGGTATCTTGCATATCATGTAGTCGAGCTGCGGAGCCACGTAGGCCGAGTTGGGGGTGCCCATCTCGCCTATTTGGTCGAGGGTGTAGCCAAGTGCTATCTTTGCGGCCACGAACGCCAGCGGATAGCCGGTGGCCTTCGAGGCGAGTGCCGACGAGCGGCTGAGGCGTGCGTTGACCTCGATGATGCGGTAGTCGTTGGTCTCAGCGTTGAATGCAAACTGAATGTTGAACTCTCCCACGATTGCGAGGTGGCGCACACAGTCTCTAGAAATCTGCTGAAGCATCTTCACCTGCTCGTCGGTGAGCGAGCATGTGGGCGCAACCACTATCGACTCGCCGGTGTGTATGCCTAATGGGTCGAAGTTTTCCATCGATGCCACCGTGAAGCAGTGGTCGTTGGCGTCGCGTATCACCTCAAACTCTATCTCCTTCCATCCCTTCAGAGACTCCTCGACGAGTATCTGCGGAGCGAAGGTGAAGGCGCTGCCGGCCAGCTCCTTGAACGACTCCTCGTCGCGGCAGATGCCTGAGCCGAGTCCGCCAAGGGCGTATGCCGAGCGTATCATGATGGGGAAGCCGATGCGGCGGGCGGCGGCAAGGGCGTCGTCCATGTTCTCCACGGCCTGGCTCACCGGAGTCTTGAGGCTCTTCTCGTTGAGCTTGCGAACAAAGAGGTCGCGGTCTTCGGTGTTCATGATGGCCTCGACCGACGTGCCCAGCACCTCCACGCCATACTCCTTCAGTGTGCCGTTGGTGTAAAGCTCGGTGCCGCAGTTGAGCGCCGTCTGTCCGCCAAAGGCCAGGAGAATGCCGTCGGGACGTTCCTTACGTATGATTTCTGTCACGAAATGGGTGTTTACCGGCAAGAAATACACTTTGTCGGCAATGCCTTCTGATGTTTGGATGGTGGCAATGTTGGGATTGACAAGTACCGACGAAATGCCCTCGTCGCGCAATGCCTTAAGAGCTTGCGAACCTGAGTAGTCGAACTCGCCTGCCTGGCCTATTTTCAAGGCTCCTGAACCCAATACGAGCACCTTTGTGAGTTTCTTTTTCATATACGTATTTCTGTTGTTTAAAGTTTCTATCGTGAATACAGTGGTGTAAATTCGTGCAAAGTTACATTATTATTCCGACAATCTGTCCTAAAAAGCCCATAATTAAGATTTTTTGGGATATTAGCGCCTTCTGAACTCCGAGCATACTATTGCCGTGGCTATGGCCACATTGAGGCTTTCGGCCGACTTGCAGGGGTTGAAGTCGGGTATGAGCAGCCGCTTGTTCACCCTTTGGCGTATGGCTGCGCTTATGCCGTTGCCCTCGTTGCCCATGACGATGATGCCCTGGGGCGACAGGTCGGAGCTGTAGATGTCGGTGCCGTCGAGCAGCGTGCCATAGACGTTGGCGGACGGCGGAAGGGACGAGAGATACTGATCGAGGTCGAGGTAGTGGACACCCACCTTCGACAAGCTGCCCATGGTGGCCTGCACTACCTTGGGGTTGTAGGCGTCGGCGGTGTCGGGGCTGCACAGGATGTGGTCGATGCCAAACCAGTCGGCTACGCGTATGATGGTGCCTAAATTGCCGGGGTCCTGCACGCCGTCGAGGGCGAGGCAGAGGCTGCTGAGCGGATTGACCTCGGCCAACTGCCCTTCGTCGGGAAGGCCGAAGACGGCCAACACCTGCTGCGGATGCTGAAGAAAGCTGACACGGCCAAGCTCGTCGTCGCTCACCGTCAAGCTGCCCCAGTTGTGGGCGGTCCATCGCGTTGTGCCCAGCGAGCCGGAGGCGGCAGGGTGGGAGGAGTGCCATTCGTGGGTGGCCAGCAGGGCGTGCAGGGCGTAGTGGCCGAGCATGTCGCCCACCACTTTCGGTCCTTCGGCCACAAACAGTCGTTCGCGCTTCCTGTTTTTCTTCATTTCAAGGGCGCGCACCTGTTTTATCATGTTTTTGCTGATCATAATTCACATAAAATGAAAAAAAGTTTTGAAAACAGCAGCAAAGTTACAAATAAAGTTTTAACTTTGCAACAATTTTGTGGAATAATGTATTTGAAAAGCTATTTATATATAATAATAGGTGGGCTGGCACTGGCTTCATGCTCCACTACAAAGTATGTGACCGACGGCGAATATCTGCTGAACAAGGTGGAGGTGAAGGCCGACGGCGGCGCTGACGGCATCGACGTGTCGCAGCTGAAGTCGTATGTGAGGCAGAGGGGCAACTCGCGATGGTTCTCGACCATGAAAATACCACTTGCCACTTATTCCATGGCAGGGCGCGACACCTCTAAATGGATTAACCGCGCCCTCATGGCCATGGGCGAAGCGCCAGTGGTTTATGACTCGGCGCAGGCCGTGAAAACATGTGAAGACCTGAGGCTTGCGCTGTGCAACAAGGGCTACCTCGACGCTAAGGCCAGAGTGACGGCAAAGCCGAGGGGAAAGAAGAAGCTGAACGTAACATACACCCTGCACCCGGGCGAGCCTTACAAGGTGAGGCACGTGGAATACGAGATAAGGGACAGCGTGATAAGCTCTATACTGCAACAAACCTCAGAGAGCGCAAGGCTGCTGACCGACGGAATGCAGTTTGACGTGAACAAGCTGAACGACGAGCGGAAGCGCATAACAGAGCTGCTGACCGACAGAGGCTACTACCGATTCCACAAAGACTACATCACCTTCCACGCCGACACCATTGCCGGCAGCAAGGAACTTGACCTGAGGCTTACGCTCCACCAGTATGTGGTGAGCCAGGACTCGGTGGCCAATCATCCGCAATACACCATAGGCAGCGTGGGCTACAGCAGCGGCAACGTGGAGGACAGCCTGCTGCACCTGCGACAGGGAGTGCTGCGAACCAACACGTTCATAACCGAAGGCAAGCCATATTCGGCATCCGACCTAAGGCGTACATACAACCAGTTTGGAAGGCTGCAGGCTGTGAAATATACTAACATCAGCTTTGCCGAAAGGGAGGACGGCAACCTGCTCGACTGCGACATTCAACTAAGCACCAACAAGCCCCACACGCTGAGCTTCGAGCCTGAGGGGACTAACACCGCCGGCGACCTCGGAGCCGCCGTGGCACTGACCTACCAAAACCGCAACCTGTTCAGAGGCTCGGAAGTGCTGGGCATACAGCTCAGAGGTGCTTACGAGGCCATACGCGGACTGGAGGGCTACAGCAACCAGGACTTCCTGGAATACAGCGTGGAGGCAAGCCTCTCGTTTCCAAGGATTATAGCACCGTTTGTGTCGAGGCATCACTTGCAGCGCACCAACTCACAGTCGGAGGTGTCGCTGATGTACGACCTGCAGAACCGACCCGAATACCACCGAAGAGTGCTGTCGTTGGCGTGGAAATACAAGTGGTCGAACGTGGGACACCACGACAAGTACCAGCTTGACGTGCTCGACATAAACTATCTGTTTATGCCATGGATATCCGACACTTTCAGAAACGACTATCTCGAAGACGACAACAACAAGAACGCCATACTGCGCTACAACTACGAAAACCTGCTGATAATGAAGCTGGGATTCGGATATTCTTACAACAACGGCACTTATGCCATAAAGGCCAACGTCGAGAGCTCAGGCAACCTGCTCAACCTCTGCTCGGGCATATTCGACTTTGCCAAGAACAGCGATGGGCAGAGCAAGGTGTTCGGCATTGCCTATGCACAGTATGCCAAGGCCGACTTCGACTTTACCCGCAACTTCAAGTTCGACTACAACAACCAGCTCGTCTTCCACTTCGGACTGGGCGTGGCCTATCCCTACGGCAACAGCACCATACTGCCCTTCGAGAAACGCTACTTTTCGGGAGGCGCAAACAGCGTGAGAGGATGGTCGGTAAGAGGACTTGGACCAGGCAAGTTCAAGGGCAACGACGGAAAGATAGACTTCATAAACCAAACGGGCGACATGAAGCTCGACCTGAACCTCGAATACCGCGCCCACCTGTTCTGGAAGCTCAACTGCGCACTGTTTGTCGATGCAGGAAACATTTGGACACTGCGCAACTATGCCGACCAGCCGGGTGGACAGTTTAAGATTGACGAATTTTGGAAGCAGATAGCCGTGGGCTACGGCGTAGGATTCCGCATGAACTTCGACTATTTCATACTGCGCTTCGACTTGGGCATGAAGGCCGTCGATCCCGCCTACGAGGCCGACGGCAGCGAGCATTACCCCATATTCAGCCCGCGCCTGAGCCGCGACTTCACCTTCCACTTCGCAGTGGGCCTTCCATTCTGACCCTCCATCGTCCGGCGGAGTCCCTTTGCAGCTTCAGGTCGAAGTCCTGCTCTTCCACAAAGTGTCCGGCCTTGCCTAACGTGTCGGCCACGAGAAAATTACGTGCCGTGAGCCGCGCCGAAGCCCAGTTGCCACCGTTGCTGTCGGTGTCGGTCACCACTATCTCGGCGCCGCTGTCCTGACGGCGCAGCAGGTCGATGTCGGCTTGACTGATGTTCGACGCCTCAAATTCCAGCCATTTGCGGCTGTCGGCGGTGGCCATCTCGGCAGCCCTCGCAAAGTCGTAGTTGAAGTATGCCTGGGCAAATTCCAAGGCGGTCTCTTCCACCTCGGTGTGTTCGGTGTTTGACTGTCGGCATGCCGAAAGGCATATAACAAGAGCCATGAAAACACTTCGAAAAACTGTTTTTTGCATATAAAATCACTATTAATTATTAAAATCGTGGCAAAGATAACAAAATCATTTGGCAGTAACGTATTTTTTTCTTACTTTTGCACAAAATAACAACAAGAATGCTGAAATTCATATCATTTGGGAGCGGCAGCAGCGGAAACTGCTACTTTCTCTATACAGATAATGATGGACTGCTAATCGACTCGGGTCTCGGCATAAGGTCGCTGAAGAAAGCCTTTCGCGACTACGGCCTACACCTGCAGCAGGTAAAGCAGATAATCATAACCCACGACCATGCCGACCATGTAAAGTCGGTGGGCAACTTGAGCCGTGAGCTCGACGTGCCCGTTTATACCACACGTGAGGTGCACGACGGCATCTACAAAAACTACTGCGTGACCCGCAAGATAGAGGGACGCAACGCGCATTGCATGCAAAAGGGCGTCGAGAGGCAACTGGGCCAATTCAAGGTGAAGCCGTTTGCCGTTCCACACGACAGCGTTGACTGCGTGGGATATTTTGTTGAGGTGGAAGGAGTGGCATTCTGCATCGTGACCGACGCAGGAGAAGTGACACCAGAGATAAAGCCGTACATATCAAAGGCCAACTACCTCGTGATGGAGGCCAACCACGACGATGAAATGCTGAAAAACGGACCCTATCCACAACACCTGAAAAACAGAATAACAGGAAAGCTGGGACACTTGAGCAACAGACAATGCGGAGAGGCACTCGTCGAATGTGCCACCGAAAAGCTGAAAATGGTATGGCTGTGCCACCTCAGCGAGGAGAACAACCATCCAGAACTGGCAAGAAAAACAGTGGAGAGCATTCTCCGAAACAGCGGTATAGTGGCCGGAAAAGACTTTGAACTCGTTGTACTGAAAAGGAAAACACCTACAGGTATTTTTGAACTGAAGTAAGAAATGGACATAGACAAAGTGCTTGAGAGGCTCAACATTGTAGAGCTGAACGACATGCAGCAGGCTGCATGCAAAAACGTGCTTGGCACTCCCGACGACGTGGTGATACTTTCGCCTACAGGGTCGGGAAAGACGCTGGCGTATCTGCTGCCAACCGCACACCTCGTAGATGAGACCGCCGAGCAGGTGCAGGTGATTGTGGTGGTGCCGGGACGCGAACTCGCACTGCAGTCAAGCAATGTGCTGAAGTCGATGGCCTGCGGAGTGAGGGCGGTGAGCTGCTACGGAGGACGGCCAGCCATGGACGAGCACAAAACCCTAAGGCAGGTGAAGCCACAGGTGGTGTTTGGCACACCAGGACGACTGAACGACCACCTGCAGAAAGGCAATATTTCGCCCTACGGAGTGAGGATGCTGGTAATCGATGAGTTTGACAAGTGCCTCGAAATGGGATTCCACGACGAGATGGCACGCTTGGTGAAGCGGCTGCCGGGACTGCAGCGCCGACTGCTGTTGTCGGCCACCGACGCCGACGAGATACCTCATTTCATCAACCTCGACTCGGCCCGCCGGCTCGACTTTCTGAACAGCGACGAGCAGGTGCCGGCAAGAGTGACCATACATGAGGTGAGAAGCCCCATGAACGACAAGCTGGAAGAGTTGGCCAAACTGCTGCGCTCCTTTGGAAGCATGAGCAGCATAGTGTTTCTGAACTATAGGGACGGCGTAGAGCGCACGGCCGATTACTTGCGCCGACAGGGATTCGTGGTGAGCCACTTCCACGGCGGACTTGAACAGAGGCAGAGGGAAGACGCACTGTACAGCTTCAGCAATGGGTCGGCCAATGTCCTGGTGAGCACCGACCTTGCGTCGAGAGGACTCGACATACCCGACGTTGACAACATCATACACTATCATCTGCCATTGAGCGAAGACGGATATGTGCATAGGGTAGGGCGCACGGCCCGATGGGAAGCCAAGGGACGCACCTTCTTCGTGCTCGGACCATCCGAACACCTGCCCGACTTCATCGACGGCGACATACAAACCTACCAATTGCCCGACACCTTGCCCGCTCCGCCGCAGCCACGCATGGCCACTATATATATAGGTAAGGGGAAGAAAGACAAGATAAGCCGAGGCGACATCGTTGGATTCCTCTGCAAAAAGGGCGGACTAACCAGTGGCGAGATAGGAAAAATTGACGTTAAAGAGCGATATTCGTATGCTGCCGTAGCTCGCGGAAAATTACAACAGCTCTTGAAAAATGTCACAGGAGAGAAGTTAAAAGGTCTAAAAACAGTGGTTGAGGCTATCAAAAAGCAAGAAAAACAAGAAAAACAGTAAATTTTTGCTAAATTATTTGGCCATATCACGAAAATAGTGTAATTTCGCCGACGTTTTTCAAAACATAAAAAAATAGAACACATTATTCATCTTTTAATAGACAATCAAAATGAAGAAGTACAACTTTAACGCAGGTCCCTCTATGCTTCCACGTGAAGTGATTGAAAACACCGTAAAGCAGTGTTTGGACTTCCAAGACTCTGGTCTCTCTCTGATGGAGATCAGTCATCGTGCAAAGAATTTCCAGCCGGTAGTTGACGAGACCGTAGCTCTTGTCAAGGAATTGCTTCAGGTTCCTGAAGGCTACTCGGTAATTTTCCTCGGCGGTGGTGCCTCGCTTGAATTCTGTATGATTCCCTACAACTTCCTTATCAAGAAGGCTGCCTACCTCAACACCGGCGTGTGGGCAAAGAAAGCCATGAAGGAAGCTAAACTGTTTGGTGAAGTAGTTGAAGTGGCTTCTTCCGCAGAGGCCAACTATACATATATTCCAAAGGGATGGACTTGTCCTGACGATGTTGACTATCTGCACATCACAACCAACAACACCATCTACGGTACTGAAATACGCAAAGACCTCGACGTCAACGTGCGCATGATTGCCGACATGTCTTCTGACATCATGAGCCGTCCAGTGGACGTGGCAAAGTACGACTGCATCTATGGTGGCGCACAGAAAAACCTTTCTATGGCAGGTGTAACTTTCGTTATCGTTAAGGACGACGTGCTGGGCAAGGCTCCACGCGAAATACCTACAATGCTCGACTACCGCACACACGTTGACAAGGGCTCGATGTTCAACACTCCTCCAGTAGTGCCAATCTACTGCATGCTCGAAAACCTCCGTTGGATCAAGGCACAGGGTGGTGTAGAGGCAATGGAGAAGCTGGCCAAGCAGCGCGCCGAAATCGTTTATGGCGAAATCGACCGCAACAAGCTCTTCCGCGGCACTGTGGCTGAGGAAGACCGTTCGCTCATGAACATCTGCTTCGTAATGAACGAGGAGTACAAGGAACTCGAGAAGCCTTTCTTCGACTTCGCTACCGAGCGCGGCATGGTGGGCATCAAGGGTCACCGCAGCGTAGGCGGATTCCGCGCAAGCTGCTACAACGCCCAGACCATCGAAGGCGTAAACGCCCTCGTACAGGCCATGAAGGATTTTGAGGCTCAGCACTAATTAATATAATAATGTGGCGACTTGGAATAGTCGCCACGAAAAATAGAATTACAATGAAGGTATTAGTAGCTACAGAAAAGCCATTCGCGGCAGCTGCCGTCGAGGGCATAAGAAAAGAAATAGAAGGTGCAGGCAACCAGCTGGCCCTGCTTGAGAAATACACCGAGAAGCAGCAGTTGCTCGACGCAGTGAAGGATGCCGACGCTCTGATCATTCGCTCTGACAAGGTTGATGCCGAAGTGCTCGACGCAGCCAAGCAGCTGAAGATTGTAGTGCGTGCAGGTGCCGGTTATGACAACATCGACCTCGCTGCCGCAACAGCCCACAATGTAGTGGCTGAAAACACACCGGGTCAGAACTCTAACGCAGTGGCTGAACTCGTGTTTGGCATGCTCGTATTTGCAGTACGCAACTTCTTCAATGGCAAGGCTGGCTCAGAACTCAAGGGCAAGAAGCTCGGCATCTTGGCATTCGGCAACGTAGGACGCAACGTGGCACGCATCGCTGCCGGATTCGGCATGGAAGTTTATGCCTACGACGCATTCTGTCCAAAGGAGGCCATAGAGGCTGCCGGCGTAAAGGCCGTTGACAACCAGGATGCACTGTTCGAGACATGCGACGTAGTGTCGCTCCACATTCCTGCCACTCCAGAGACAAAGCAGAGCATCAACGCCGCTTTGGTAGGCAAGATGAAGAAGGGAGCCGTGCTCGTAAATACTGCACGCAAGGAAGTCATCAACGAGCCGGAACTGCTCAAGCTGATGGAAGAGCGCACCGACTTGAAGTATGTCACCGACATCAAACCAGATGCAGACGCCGATTTCGCAAAGCTCGAAGGTCGCTACTTCAGCACTCCAAAGAAGATGGGCGCACAAACCGCCGAGGCTAACATCAATGCAGGCATCGCCGCTGCATGCCAGATAAACGCTTTCTTCAAGGACGGCTGCACAAAGTTCAAGGTGAACTAAATACTGAATATCAAGAAAAACTATAGCAACATGAGTTAAGAAGTTAAGTCTTAGTAATTTAACTTCTTAACTCTGCAAGTTCAACAATCTTAATTCCTAAAACGACATTATGGCAACAATAAAACCTTTCCGCGGCATTCGCCCACCAAAACAGTATGTTGAAGAAGTGGAGTCGCGTCCTTACGATGTACTCAACTCAGAAGAGGCAAGGGCAGAGGCTGGCGACAACGAAAAGAGTCTTTACCACATAATCAAGCCTGAAATAGACTTCGAGGAAGGCACAAGCGAGTATGACCCACGTGTCTATGAAAAGGCAGCCGAAAACTTCCAAAAGTTCCAAGACAAGGGATGGCTGGTGCAGGACGACAAGGAGAACTACTACATCTATGCCCAAACCATGAACGGCAAGACACAGTATGGACTCGTTGTAGGCGCTTTTGTTGACGATTATATGAACGGAACCATAAAGAAGCATGAGCTCACTCGCCGCGACAAGGAAGAGGACCGCATGAAGCACGTTCGTGTCAACAATGCCAATATCGAGCCTGTATTCTTCGCTTATCCCGACAACAAAGTCCTTGACGACCTCATCTGCCGTTATGCAGCCACTGAGCCTGAATACGATTTCATCGCTCCTGTCGATGGATTCGGCCACAAGTTCTGGATTATTTCCGACGACAATGACATTGCCACAATAACCGAAGAATTTAAGAAGATGCCGGCACTATATATCGCCGATGGACACCACCGCTCTGCAGCAGCAGCACTTGTAGGAGCTGAAAAGGCTAAGCTGAACCCTAACCATCGCGGCGACGAAGAGTACAACTACTTCATGGCCGTGTGCTTCCAGGCATCTCAGCTCACCATTCTTGACTACAACCGCGTGGTTAAGGACCTCAACGGACTGACCTCAGAAGAATTCCTAAAGCGTTTGTCTGACAACTTCGATGTAACCGACAAAGGCACAGATATTTATAAGCCAGACCAACTGCATGAGTTCTCACTCTATCTCGACTCTCATTGGTACAGCCTCATGGCAAAGGAAGGTACATACGACAATTCCGACCCAATTGGTGTTCTCGACGTTGACATCTCAAGTCGCTTGATTCTCGACGAGATACTCAACATAAAGGATTTGCGTTCAAGCCAGCGCATCGACTTCGTTGGCGGACTCAGAGGACTTGCCGAGCTGAAGCGTCGTGTTGACAGTGGCGAGATGCGTGCCGCGCTTGCTCTCTATCCAGTGTCGATGCAGCAAATCATGGACATTGCCGACAGTGGCAAAATAATGCCTCCAAAGGCTACATGGTTTGAGCCAAAACTGCGTTCAGGACTTGTTATACATAAACTGTCGTAGAAGTTGGATTCATATAAGACCATATCAGAAAAAAAAATAGGCGAGGGCTACATCACTGAAAAGCGAAGCAAGTTCCTCGCCTACGCTCATCACGTAGAAACGGTTGAGCAGGTGAAGGAAATCGTGGCCACCTATCGCAAGAAATATTTCGATGCACGTCATGTTTGTTGGGCCTACATGTTGGGCCCCGAGCGTACCGAATTTCGAGGCAACGACGACGGTGAGCCGAGCAGCACGGCCGGCAAGCCAATACTCGGACAAATAAACAGCAACGAACTGACCAACATCCTCGTTGTAGTGATACGCTATTTTGGCGGTGTTTTGCTCGGAACCAGCGGACTTATTGTTGCCTATAAGACTGCGGCGGCCGAAGCCATAGCCGATGCCGAAATCGAAACGCGCCTTATCGAGGAAGAACTGACCTATACTTTCACATATCCTATGATGAACGATGTCATGCGAATAGTGAAAGACATGCAGCCGCGCATAGTGAGTCAGACGTTCGACAACACCTGTGAGATACGTTTAGCCATTCGAAAATCGCAATTTGAGGCATTAAAAGCAAAATTATCAAAATTATCCTTCGAATAATTTGGTTATTTCAAGAAAAGTTTGTAACTTTGCACCCGAAAACAAAGGAGAGTTGGCAGAGTGAACGATCGCGCTGGACTCGAAATCCGGTATACCCTTTTCGGGTATCGGGGGTTTGAATCCCTCACTCTCCGCACGTTTATTTTATAATAAAATGGTCAAAAGTGGTATGCTATTTACGGCATACCACTTTTTATTTTTATATAAAGTATTGATAATAAGGTAGTTATTTGGCTTTTTGTGTTTACATTTCTCTTCAGTTCGGCGTTTTTTTTTACTATTAAGGGATTGGGATCTCTGTTAAATATCGTTGCATTGTCGAGGCTATTGTTATCAATTGTTGCCAAATTGGTTACACATTGGTTACACCCTTTTTTAAAATTGGTTACACCTCGACACGAAATTGCGAAGTATTTCAGTCTATACCCTCCAAAAATTGATTTTTAACATAAAATAACTATTTAATATATTTGCGTATGTCATATCCTACAGTTACAGTCATTTATGACCGAAGAAAAAAGTCAGATAGCCGTACTCCTGGTATTATTGAGGTCAGGATCGGTTATCAGTGTCAACGGAAGTATATTTCAACTGGTTTGAAAGTTCTTCCCAAGAATTGGAAAAAAGGAAGAGTCTCTGGAGTTTTAAATGCACAAAACATGAATGAGAGAATTGAGGCATTACTAAAGAAAGTCAATGATTCCGTTACAGCTCTTATTGATTCGAATAATTTCTCTTTGGAGAGACTATCTGAAATGGTTTCTATTAGCGAAAAAACGGATGAAGACAATTTTCTGGATTATGCCCGCAAAAGAATCAAAATCCGTACCTATGGAAAAAGTCTTGACAGTATAGCGCGTTATGAACGTTTTTTGAAGTGGCTTGAGAACTGGGGGCAGATTGTAACGTTTTCGGATATAACAGAGGAAAACATTATTATGCTCGACGAATTCTTGAAATGTAAGAATTTCAAACCGTATTCCATATGGAACAACTACCATCGGTTCCTCAACTCTTTCATCCTTGATGCCATCAATGATGGACTCATCAAGAGAAACCCTTATAAATGGATAAATATTAATAAGGATAAGAATAGTAAAGCCCTTGAGAAGCATCTTACAAGGGAAGAGCTCACCCGTATTGAGACAACTCCAATGCCTACGGAGTCTCTTGACAAGGTCAGAGACCTTTTTGTATTTCAAACCTACACCTGTATGAGTTATGTCGATATGAAGAATTTTAAGTGGGAAGAGGTTCAAAAAGTCGATGGTAACTATGTATATTCTGCGTTAAGAGGAAAAACAAAGCAGAGATTCACCTTCATGTTGTTGCAACCAGCACTTACCATACTCAGTAAATATCAATATAAGCTACCAATAATCAGTAACATGAAGTACAATGACTATATTAAAATGGTGGCTGCCTATGCAAATGTCAAAAAGCCTATTTCGAGTCATTGGGCTCGTCATACCGGTGCGACACTTCTGCTGAACCATGGTGGTATCAGCATGGAAGTAGTTGCAAAGATATTAGGGCACAGTTCTCCTACTATGACTCGAAAGATTTATGCCAAGCTGCTTGACGAGACCATAGTCAAGGAAATGTCGAAGGCTTCTGTTGGTATAGTTGGCAGAAAGTAAGCTATCGCCTATTATTATGTTTGTATTGAAAGTTTCGTGTCCTGATAGATTTTCAGGGCACGACTTTATACCTTTTTTATATTATGGAATTATGGGGATGCCCTTGGCTCCTGTCCGTCTCTGGTCTTCGTGTGGAGCTTTCCTCTTTTTACTCGTCCTCGCCCGTCGGGTACTCACGAAATTCTTGGCACAAAGGTAGGCAGTCCGGGGACAACACCAAGGAACGCTGTAGCTGTTGGACGGGAGTTTTGCCAGCAGCCTTCCGCATATTGTCTCCAAAATGGGTATTCCCACAAAATTCCTGACCAATTCCTTGGCTTATGACCCGAAATTTGCGACTGCTTGGGCTGCAAAATAAGTCAGCAAGGCTTTTCGTGAAATGAATTTTGATAATACGATTTTCGTTTGTTGTCCAGCAAGTTGTCAAAGGACGCAAGTTCGCAGATACAGGAGATTTTCAAATCAATTGTGTGGGAGTTTGGGAATGGTCAATGGCTTTGAACATATAAAGGTTGTTGGTAAGAGAGCAAAGAAACATATCCGCTCGAATGCTGAAACAAAGAAAAATAACGAAATCCATAATTTACTTGAGATTGATTGTGATTTTTTCAGAGGTAAGAAAGTTGTGGTGTTTGATGATATTTGCACTTCGGGAAAGAGTTCTGAAACTTTTGTAAGGCTGCTTGAGGAAGCAGGAGCAATAGTAAAATTGACCATGTTC
>JAQXRI010000073.1 GCA_029218445.1 Prevotellaceae bacterium
TTGTTTTCGTTTCTTTTTCCTATCATATTAACTTGTGGTTTTATATTGCAAAAGTAGGTAAATAAATTAATACTTCCAAACTTTTGACGATTTTTTTTGTAAAAAAGCAGTGATTTGGATTTTTTTTTGTACTTTTGTACCCAAATGTACATTTATTATTTATATGACAGTAATTGAACTACTAAATAAAGATAAGGACAAAAGGCATTTCTCGTTTGAAGTATTGCCGCCATTGAAGGGTGCAGGAACCGACAAGCTCTTTGCAACCATCGATAAGCTGAAGGAGTTTAATCCCCTTTTCATCAATATAACAACACATCACAGCGAATTCGTATATAAGCAGTTGGACAACGGGCTTTTGCAGCGTCAGCGCATTCGCCGCCGCCCCGGCACCATAGCCATAGCGGCAGCCATACAAAACAAGTTTGGCATTCCGGTGCAGCCGCACATCATCTGTAGTGGCACAACTATCGAAAACATAGAGTACGAATTGCTTGATTTGCAGTTTCTTGGTATATCCAATCTCCTGCTGTTGCGTGGCGATAAGGCAAAGGAAGACAACCGCTTTGTTCCAACGCCTGGAGGCCACGAGCATACCACCGACCTGATACGTCAGGTAAACCGCTTCAACGAAGGATTCTTTGCCGATGGCACACCAATAAAGTGCCCCGGCGAAAAGTTTGACTATGGAGTGGCTTGCTATCCAGAGAAGCACGAGGAGGCGCCAAACCTCGAAATGGACATGATGCATCTTAAGGAGAAGCAGGACTTGGGAGCCGACTATGCCGTGACGCAGCTTTTCTACGACAATAAGAAATATTTCGATTTTGTTGACAAAGCTCGCCAAATGGGCATTACGATGCCAATAATACCAGGCATCAAGCCGTTTGCAAAGTTGAGCCAACTCACAATAGTGCCAAAGACTTTCCACTGCGACATACCGCAAGAGTTGGCCGCCGAGGCCGTAAAGTGCAAAACCGACGAAGAGGCCCGCAAGCTTGGAGTGGAGTGGGCTGTGGCACAATGCCGTGAACTCTATGCCCACGGTGTTAACAACATCCACTTCTATACCATGTCGGCCGTCGATTCTGTAGCCGAAGTGGCCAGGCAGCTGTTATAATAAGAGGTGAGAGGTAAGAGGTAAGAGGTGAGGGGTGAGAGGTAAGAGGTGAGAAGTTAGACAAGTCATATTGTTAAGAAATGAGAAAGAGTGACGTAATAGGACAGCAGGAGATATGGTCGCGACTGACCCAAATGGCTCACGAGGACCGTATTCCGCACGCCATGATGCTCTGTGGGCCTCAAGGCAGCGGTAAGATGGCTTTGGCAATGGCCTTTGCCAACTATCTCCTTTGCCTTCACCACACCCCCGGCGACGAGGCCTGCGAGGCTTGCCCTCAATGCCGAATGCTGGCAAAATGGGAGCATCCTGACTTGCATTTCACTTATCCCACAATTAAGTTGCCGTCGATGGGCAGCGACCATAAGCCCGTGAGCGACGACTTCGCACGCGAGTGGAGACAGATGATTGCCGACGGCCCTTATTTCAGCATGGACCAATGGATGAATGCCATTGGAGCTGAAAATCAGCAGGCAATAATAACGGCCGGCGAGAGCGATGACCTCGTAAGAAAGCTAAGCCTAAAGTCGAGTCAGGGTGGATATAAGGTGTCGATAATATGGCTGCCTGAGCGCATGAACATTGAATGCGCCAACAAGTTGCTGAAACTCATTGAAGAGCCGCCTTCCATGACCGTGTTCATCATGGTGTGTGAAGAGCCCGACAAATTGCTTGAGACAATAAGAAGTCGCACCCAGCGCATCGACGTAAAGCCGATAGATGTTGACAGCTTGACAAAGGCACTAAGCGAGAAATATCAACTCGGAACAGATACTGCCACGAGATTCGCACGTCTGGCCAACGGCAATTGGCTGAAGGTGACAAGGATATTGGAGAACGACAGCGAAAACGCCGACTTCTTCGCCGACTACCAGCAGCTGATGCGTTTGGCTTACATGCGCAACGTGAGAGACCTGAAGAAGTGGAGCGAGCGCATAAGTGGATACGGAAGGGAAAAGCAGAAGCGCTTTATGGACTACTTCCTGCGCCTCACAAGAGAAAACTTCATGTACAACTTTGGCAATCCCGACTTGAACTACATGTCGGAACCCGAGGAGGCCTTTGCACAGAATTTTGCACGCTTCGTCAATGAGAACAACATAATACTGATAATGGAGATGGCCGACAAGGTGCAGCGCGACATCAAGCAGAACGCCAATGCGAAAATAGTATTCTTCGACATGGCCCTGCAGATGATAATGCTGCTCTTGCAGAAAAAATAACGAACTTAAACGAAATAATATAATAATGATTAACGATAAGGATTTGAAAATATGCTGTGATGGCGACCGCGGACTGTGCCGCAATGCCATTGGACGTCAGGACAAGCAGTTGAACACCTACGACTGGCTGGCCGACGTGCCTGGCAATGCTGAATCGACCGACCTTGTTGAGGTGCAGTTTAAGCACACGCGCAAAGGCTACTATCACAACACCAACAATATCGAATTGAAGAAAGGCGACATTGTTGCCGTTGAGGCCAGCCCTGGCCATGACATTGGAGTAGTGACGCTGACGGGCCGACTTGTGAAGAAACAGATAAAGAAGGCCAACCTGAAGTCGGCCGACGACATCAAGCGAATTTATCGCATAGCGCGTCCTGTCGATATGGACAAATACTATGAGGCCAAGAGAAGGGAGCACGACACGATGATTCAGAGTCGTCAGATAGCCAAAGACCTGGGATTGCAGATGAAGATTGGCGACGTGGAATACCAAGGCGACTGCAACAAGGCCATCTTCTATTACATTGCCGACGAGCGCGTCGATTTCCGACAGCTCATAAAGGTATTGGCCGAAACCTTCCACGTGCGCATCGAGATGAAGCAAATAGGTGCGCGACAGGAGGCGGGACGCATTGGAGGTACGGGTCCGTGCGGACGCGAGCTGTGTTGCGCCACATGGATGAAAAACTTCATCAGCGTAAGCACCAACTCAGCACGCTTCCAGGACATTTCGCTCAATCCACAGAAGTTGGCCGGAATGTGTGCAAAGCTGAAATGCTGCTTGAACTATGAAGTTGACAGTTACGTTGAGGCAGGCCGAAAGATACCAAGCAAAGAAGTCGTACTACAGACTCTTGACGGCGACTACTATCTCTTCAAGACCGACATCTTGGCCGGATTGATTACCTACTCAACCGACAAGAACCTTGCCTCAAACCTTGAGACAATAACTGCCGAGAGGGCAAGGCTGATAATTGAAATGAACAGGAAAGGCGAGAAGCCAATATCGTTGCATGAGGACGGCAAACAACGGCAAACCTCAAAGCATGTCGATTTGTTGGCCAGCGAAAACATCAGCCGATTCGACAAGGCAAAGAAGAAAAAGAAGAAGAAAAAACCACAGCCTGCCGTTGCCGCAAAGCCACAGGACAATGCGCCAAAGACTTCGCAGGACAGCGTTCAGAAGAAACCTCAGGACAACGGTCAGAAGAAGCCGCAAGAGAATGTTCAGAAGAAGCCGCAGCAGGCTCCGGCTACAAAGAAGCCACAGGAACAGCCTCAAAGAAAGCCCGACGCTCAGCAACAGCCCAAGAAAGCGCAACAGCAGCCGAAGAAGCCAAACAATAAACGACAGGATGAGAATCAGTGATTTTTTTATTTGTACCATCATAATGGCGGTTGCATTGACCTTCGGGTCGTGCAACCGCTCAACCGTGTTTAGTCAGTACAGGCACACCTCGCTTATGGGTTGGGAGAAAAACGACACGCTCGTGTTTGCCCTTCAGCCTTCAAAGGCCGATGTGGAACTAAAGGAAATCGTCGGCATCAGGATTAACGACTCATATCCCTTTAAGGCCATCTGCCTGATAGTCGATCAGACCATCATGCCAGGCAACATCACCACAAGCGACACCGTCAATTGGGTGCTGTTTGACAACTACGGAAATACCAAGGGACGCGGCATCAGTTCCTATCAATACAACTACCACTTGAAAAACAACAAACTGATGAAAGGAGACTCGTTGACAGTGAAGATACGCCACAACATGAAGAGGGAAATCATGCCTGGCATATCCGACATTGGCATAAAGCTTGAGCGCGTCAACTTCTAATCAGCTTGCGGCTTGCGTCAATTCTCAGGAAAATGAAAAGCAGCAGGGTGAATCCCCACAACGACGAACCTCCATAGCTGAAGAAAGGCAGTGGAATGCCTATGACGGGGGTCAGGCCAAGCACCATCCCGACATTGATGAACACGTGGAACAGGAAAATCGACACCACAGAATAGCCGTAGATGCGGCCAAACCTGAATGGCTGCCGTTCGGAAAGGCTTATGAGCCGCAATATGAGTGCAAGAAACAGCAGCAGTACGCCCGCCGAGCCAAGAAATCCTTCCTCTTCGCCTACAGTGCAGAAGATGAAGTCGGTGTCCTGCTCAGGCACAAACTTCAGCTTGGTTTGTGTGCCGTTGAGAAATCCCTTTCCCTCCAATCCGCCTGAGCCGATGGCTATCTCGCTCTGATGCACGTTGTAGCCTGCTCCTGCAAGGTCTTCGTCGAGGCCGAGCAGCACGTTTATCCTCACCCTTTGGTGAGGCTCCATTACATTGTTGAGAACATAGTCGGCCGAATAGAAGAATGCCATTGACCCTATGGCAAACATCATTATGAGAAAGTATTCCTTCATTCGGGTGCCCAGTCCTTCCAACAGCAGCCAGCCAATGAGTATAGCCGACACAATGAGCTGCACCCAAACGATGTCGAATGGTATGACAAACGTTGAGAACAGAAGGCTTGCCAGCGTTATGCCCAAGCAGTAGCCAATGGCCGTCAGTGCGCCCTTTTTATTGCGGCAGTAAATGTACACCATGCCTGACGTGAATATCTGAACGAGCAGCAGCACTACAAACTTGCCCGCCGACGTGGGAGTGGTGAAAAGCAGTTCGTTTTCATATCTAATGCCAACAACGAAATACACCACGGCCGCCACTCCCGTGAAAAGAATGCTGCCCGGCATTCCCTCTCGATAGAACATCAGCAGAAACGACACATAAACCAAGGCCGAACCTGTTTCGCGCTGAAGAATGATGAACGTCATGGGCACCAGAATGATGGCAAAGGTTATTACGGCATGTTTCATCTTGTGTATCGAGTAGCCGTAGGTGCTCATGAATTTTGCCAAGGCCAAGGCCGTGGCAAACTTGGCGAACTCGGCCGGCTGCAGGCGTATAGGACCCAACACGAGCCACGAGCGCGAACCCTTTATCTGATGGGGGTTGAAGATGGTGATGAACAGCAGCAGCAGCAGTGCCGCATATATTATATAGGAGAACGTGTCGTAGAAGCGGTCGTCAAGCATCAGAAGCACGAAGCCAAGGCAAATGGACGTGCCAATCCACACTATCTGCATGCCCGAGCGTGTACTCAAGCTGAAAATATCGTTCTCTCCGAACGTGTAACTGGCTCCACACACGCTAAGCCAGCCAAATATCAGCAGCGCCAAGTATAGACATATCGTCACCCAATCAAGCGACTGCCACACACTCTGGTGCCTGTCTGTTGCTCTTATCATTTGTTGTCGCGTTATTCTTGTTCTCGTTTTTATCGTTCTTTCCTTACTTATAACCGTCAGCGAAGACTCTATCGCGCTACGCCCTACACCTCTTTCTGTCTACCGACTATGGGTAGTAGAGGTCAATAATGACTTTAATGCGCCACGCCCTACTCCTCCATCCTCCTAACGACTTTGGGTAGTGGCAGCAAGAGAGTCGCGGTGTGAAC
>JAQXRI010000074.1 GCA_029218445.1 Prevotellaceae bacterium
TAAACGCTTTCTATTCGTAACACCATTTATGTGGCTATACTGATACAAGCCAACACGACCATTAAGTTTTGCGGCACGCAAATACACTTTACGTTTCACTCTATCGCCATTGCGTGTAGTGTTAAGCTCATACCCTTCGATGAGTTCATCAACACTTTTAAATAACTTTTTTCTTGCCATATTTATAATAGATAAAGAATTACGGCACAAAGATACAATGAAAATTTATTTCTTGCAAATTTCTTGCAAAAAAGTTCAATAAAAAAGTAATATAACAACATACAAAACAACAAAAAACAAAAAATATCACTTGCGTTTTATTAAGCATAAACCATTAATATACAGTACTTTTATATTGATTTATGTTGTTTTGTGTTATTATGTAATATTGCAAAAAGTTAGTCAAATCCAAACAGCCCCAGCAATGTGCATGTTTTCGGGTGCAAAGATACACTTTTTTTTGTATGCATGCAAGTTTTTCGGAATTTTTATAGTAATTTTGCAGCAATTATTTACCAAAAACACATTATTGTCATTATGAACACTATTATCAACAACAAGACAAAGGGCCACGCCAGAGTGGAGGTGGCCGACGTGCTGAGAGGCCTGGCGGTGATGGGCATCATCATTCTGCACAGCATCGAACACTTCAATTTTTACTCGTTTCCCGACACTGCAGGGCAGTGCGAGTGGCTGAGGTTTACCGACAAGGCCATATGGGACGGGCTTTTCTTCATGTTCGGCGGCAAGGCCTACGCCGTGTTCGCCCTGCTGTTTGGCTTCAGTTTCTTCATTCAGGACGACAACCAGCGCATGCGCGGCAACGACTTCCGTCTGCGTTTCTGCTGGCGACTGGTGCTGCTGTTCGTCTTCGGCAACATCAACGCCTGCTTCTTCACCGCCGAGGTGCTGGTGCTTTACTCGCTCGTGGGCTTCATTCTTCCGCTGTGCTGCCGCTTGAAGGACAAGTGGGTGCTGGTGCTGGCTTGCGTGCTTATGTTGCAGCCGATGCCTCTGTATTTTGTCGTACGCTGCCTGTGCGACCCTGACTTTGTGGCTCCGCAGCTGCCTACAAGGAGCTTGTGGGACGCTACGTTTGCCGTACAGTCGGGCGGCACATTCCTTGAAACCGTAAAGGTCAACCTGTGGGAGGGACAATTGGCAAGCCTTGCCTGGGCATGGGATTATGGCCGCGTGTTCCAGACGGCGTCGCTGTTTTTGCTCGGCATGCTGATAGGTCGCCGCGGATTGTTCAGGAAGGAGAACCTCCACCTGTGGAGCACCATACTGGCATGGTCGCTTGTGGCCTTCTTCCCTCTTTATGGCCTTAACAACATGTTGCCCGACTACATCGACAACAAGTCGCTGCTGAGCAGCCTTTCGCTCATAGTAAAGTCGCTGTCCAACTTTGCATTCATGATGATGCTCGTCAGCGGCGTGATGCACCTGTTCTACTCCACCCGTCTGCACGACCGCCTACGGGGCATAATGCCCTACGGCCGCATGAGCCTTACCAACTACATCAGCCAAAGCGTGATAGGTTCGATGTTGTTCTACAACTGGGGCTTTGGCCTTCACCGCTATCTCGGCATCACGGCCAGTGCCATGGTAGGCGTAGCCATATTCGTTGTTCAGCTTGCCTTCTGCCGCTGGTGGTTGAAGTCGCACTCCCACGGGCCTTTGGAGTATGTATGGAAAAAGCTGACTTGGATTGGGAAGAGGAGTTAAGGAGTTAAGACAATAGTAACTCTTCAGCTAATCCTATATATTAGAACACAAAGAAACGAAGAATTTTTTAGATACAAAGACAACAAGCGACTAAAAGTCGCCACAAAGGCTTTCAGTGTTAAAACGTTGTGGACTTTGTAAGCAACTTTGCTGCTCATAGTATCTTCCGTAAGCCCAAAAAATGCTTTGTTTCTTTGTGTCTTTGTGTTTAAAACAATACCAGAGAATAGTTACCAAAAATAATGATAATAATTAAAAACGGCAAAAATTGATGGCTTTTTATATAATTATTTAAGAAAAAGAAGTAACTTTGCACACATTATCGCCTTATGCAAGGAGGTAAAAAAGATATTTTTAAAACAGGAACAATATTTAGAATAATGAACAGCAAAATAGTAAAGAAGATTGCGGGCGAGCTGCACCTGACCGAAACAAGTGTGGCCAACACGCTCGAACTGCTGGCCGAGGGTTGCACCATACCCTTCATAGCACGCTACCGAAAGGAACGCACAGGCACACTGGACGAAGTGCAGATAGCGGCCATAAACGACATGAACGACAAGCTCACCGAGCTGGAGAAGCGCAAGGAGACAATAGTAAAGACAATAACCGAGCAGGGCAAGATGACGCCCGAACTGGAAAAGAGAATTGCCGAATGTGAAGACGCTGAAACGCTGGAAGACATCTACCTGCCCTACAAACCCAAGCGCAGGACAAAGGCACAGGTGGCAAGGGAGCAAGGCCTTGAGCCACTGGCCACCATAATAATGCTGGGAAGGGAGACGGACCCAGACGGAGTGGCCAAACGATTTGTGAAAGGCGACGTGAAGACGGCTGCCGACGCCATTAAGGGCGCACAAAACATAATAGCCGAAATGGTGAGCGAGGACGAGCAGTCGCGACAAACCGTGAGACGCTCGTTTGAGCGCGAGGCGACGATAACGTCGAAGGTGGTGAAGGCAAAGGCCGAAACGGAAGAGGCGGCAAAATATTCCGACTACTTCGACTGGTCGGAGCCGCTGAAGAAGTGCCCCTCGCACAGGCTTCTCGCCATGCGCCGCGGCGAGGCGGAGGGAATACTGAGAATAAGCATTTCGACCGACGACGGCGACTGCCTCTACCGCCTGCGCCGAAGCAGGGTAAGGGGCAACGGACGCTGCGCCAAGCTGCTGGAGGAGGCCGTTGACGACGGATACAAGCGACTGCTGCAACCGTCGATAGAAAACGAGTTTGCATCGCGCAGCAAGGAAAAGGCCGAGGAGGAGGCCATAAGGGTGTTTGCCGAAAACCTGCGCCAGCTGCTCATGGCCGCACCGTTGGGACAGAAACGCGTGATTGGCGTTGACCCAGGCTTCCGCACCGGCTGCAAGGTGGTGTGCCTCGACGCACAGGGCAACCTGCTGCACTTTGAGGCCATATACCCCCACCAGCCGTCGGCCAGGACACAGCAGGCGGCAGCCGCCGTGGAGAAGATGGTGGAAATGTATGGCATTGAGGCCATAGCCATAGGCAACGGCACGGCAAGCCGCGAGACGGCGGCATTCCTCAAGACGCTGAGCTTCAAGCACAAGGTAAGGCAGTTTGTGGTGAGCGAAGACGGCGCATCGGTTTATTCGGCATCAAAAATAGCACGCGACGAGTTTCCCGACAAGGACGTGACGGTGCGCGGAGCCGTGAGCATTGGCCGACGGCTGATGGACCCTCTGGCCGAACTGGTGAAGATTGACCCGAAGAGCATTGGCGTGGGCCAGTATCAGCACGACGTTGACCAGTCGAAACTGAAGAAGAGCCTCGACCTCACGGTGGAGAGCTGCGTAAACTCGGTGGGTGTAAACCTCAACACGGCCAGCCAGCACCTGCTGACCTACGTGAGTGGCCTTGGCCCAACACTGGCCAAGAACATAGTGGAATACCGCCGCGCCAACGGTGCCTTTACCAGCCGCAGCCAGCTGAAGAAGGTGCCGCGCTTAGGTCCTGCCGCCTACGAGCAGTGTGCCGGATTCCTGCGCATACCCGGCGCGAAGAACCCGCTCGACAACAGTGCCGTGCATCCCGAGTCGTACAAGATAGTAGAGCAGATGGCAAGCGACAACCAATGCACCGTGGGGCAGCTGATGAAGGACGGAAGCATTAGGGCAAGGATTGACTTGAAAAAATATGTGACCGACACCATTGGAATGCCTACCCTTACCGACATAATGAAGGAGTTGGAGAAGCCTGGCCTCGACCCGCGCAGCCAGATAGAGGAGTTTGAGTTTGCCCAAGGCATCAACAGTGTTGACGACCTGAGGGCGGGCATGGAGCTTCCGGGAATAGTGACCAACATTACCAACTTTGGTGCCTTTGTGGACATTGGCGTTCATCAGGACGGCCTCGTCCACATCTCGCAGTTGGCCGACCGCTACGTGAGCGACCCCAACGACGTGGTAAAGCTTCACCAGCACGTGAGGGTAAGGGTGCTGGAGATTGACAAGCGGCGCAACAGGATATCGCTGTCGATGAAAATTTAGTTGAATACTTTTTTCCACTGCACTTTTAAACCTTTTCGTTTCGGCTGCGTCATACAATCAGAAATAAATAAATTCGTATAAACCCGATGAAAAGAATTCTACTCGTTTTCACGTTTGCCGTAACGGCATTGTTTGCCATGGCACAACGTGTTGTCAGCGGCACCGCTGTAGAAGGCGACTCGCAGGAGCCACTTCCCTCAGCCACAGTAAAGCTATTGAAAAGTGACAGTACGCTCGTAAAAGGCGTGTTGACCTCAGCCAACGGAAAGTTTAAGGTGACGGCTCCCGCCGACGGACGCTACATACTGAAAATATCGTGCGTCGGATTTAAGAACTACACCAAGCGCATCAACGTGAGCGGAGGCAAGGACGTGGCACTCGGCAAAATCAGCATGACAGCCGACGCCATAATGCTGAAGGGAGCAACGGTGACGGCCAACGTGGCAAAGGTGCAGGCAAAGGGCGACACTCTGGAATATAACGCCGCAGCATACCGCACACCCGAAGGCTCGGCCATAGAGGAGCTGGTGAAGCGACTGCCGGGAGTGACAGTGGATGACAACGGCAAGATAACCCACAACGGCAAGGAAGTGAAAAAAATTCTTGTTGACGGAAAGGAATTCATGACGGGCGACACCAAGACGGCCATGAAAAACCTTCCCACTTATATTATAGATAAGGTAAAGGCGTACGACGAGAAGAGCGACCTGGCACGAGTGTCGGGCATTGACGACGGCGAAGAGCAGACGGTGCTCGACTTTACCGTGAAGCGAGGCATGAACAAAGGCCTCATATCGAACCTCGACCTCGGCGTAGGCACACACGACCGATATGCCGCCAAGGTGATGGCCGCCCGATTTCAGGACGACACGCGCGTAATGGGATTCGGCAACGCCAACAACACCAACGACATGGGATTTCCGGGTGGCGGCGGCCGCGGACGCTTTGGCGGCGCACGCAACGGACTTAATGCGGCCAAGATGGCGGCCGCCAACTTCAACTACGAGAAGAAGGACAAACTGAAGCTCAACGGCAGCTTCAGATACAACCACACCGACGGCGACGTAATGTCGAAAAACTCGTCGGAAAACTTCATTGCCGAGAAATCGTCGTTCTCCAACAGCCTCAACCAAAGCTACAGCCGCAGCGACAGCTGGAACGCACAGATGAGAGTGGAGTGGATGCCCGACTCGATGACCAACATACTGTTTCGCCCTTCGTTCTCTTACCAAAAGAACGACGGATTGTCGAACAACACGTCGGCCACCTACTCCGACGACCCTTACCTGACGGTAGCCGACCCACTGTCGGCCACCGACATGGAACTGCTGGCCGAGAAAGGACTGATAGTCAACAGCCAGAAGAGCAACGGCATAACCTACAGCGACTCGAAAAACGTGGGCGGTACGCTGCAGATAAACCGCAAGCTCAGCACCACGGGACGCAACGTGACCGTTAAGGCCACGGCCAACTATTCGGAGAGCGCGAGCAAAAACCTCTCGATGACCAACGTCCACCTCTATCAGGTGAAGAACGCCCTTGGCAACGACTCCACCTACCAAACCAACCGCTACAACCTTACGCCGCAGAAAAACTGGAACTACTCGGCCGAAGCCACCTACAGCGAGCCGATATTCAAGGCCACATACCTGCAGTTCCGCTACAACTTCCAGTACAAATACACCGAAAGCGACCGTAAGACCTACGACTTCAGCAACTTGGGCGAAGACTACTTCAGCGGCCTTACACCCGACTACCGCCAGTGGGACGGCTATCTTGGCCGACTGAACAACTCGCTCGACAGCTACTATGACGACGACCTCAGCCGCTACTCGGAGTACAAGTACTACATACACACGTTTGACCTCATGCTGCGAGTGATACGCAAGGCCTACAACCTCAACCTCGGCGTGCAGCTCATGCCGCAGAAGACGAAGTTCATACAGCACTACCAGGGCATCGACGTTGATACGGTGCGCACCGTGACCAACATAACGCCTACGGCCGACTTCCGCTGGAAGATATCGAAGGTGAGCCAGCTGCGCCTCAACTACCGCGGACGCACCTCGCAGCCAAGCATGACTGACCTTCTGGACATTGTTGACGACAGCAACCCACTGAGCATAACCATGGGTAACCCAGGACTTAAGCCCTCGTTCTCCAACAACCTCATGCTCTTCTACGACAACTACATACAGCGTTACCAGCGCGCCATAATGGCCAACGTGTTCTTCAACACCACGAGCAACGCCGTAAGCCAAATGGTGACCTACAACCCCGAAACGGGTGGACGCACCAGCCGCCCAGAAAACATCAACGGCAACTGGAACCTCAACTCGGGCTTCATGTTCAACACGGCACTCGACTCGCTCGGCCTCTTCTATGTAAACACCATGACCGACTTTGGCTACTCGCACAGTGTGGGCTACCTGAACCTCAACAACTCTGCCACAGCGTCGAAGAACTCGGTGAACACCACCACCCTTGGCGAGCGCTTGGCAGCCGGCGTGCGCAACTCATGGCTCGAATTTGAGCTTACCGGCTCGCTTACCTACACCCATGCCCGCAACCAGCTCCAGCCGGAGTCGAACCTCGACACATGGCAGTTTGCCTACGGCTTCAACACCAACGTGCAGATGCCTTGGGGCACCACCATAGCCACCGACATGTCGATGAACAGCCGCCGCGGCTTCAACGACGCGTCGATGAACACCAACGAGCTGATATGGAACCTGCAGCTGTCGCAGAGCTTCCTCAAGGGCAAGCCACTGACGCTCACCCTGCAGTTCTACGACCTGCTGAAGAAGCAGAGCAACATCTCCCGCACCATCAACTCAATGATGCGCAGCGACACCGAATACAATGCCATAAACAACTACGTGATGCTCCACGCCATATATCGCCTCAACGTATTTGGCAGCAAGGAAATGCGCGACAAGATGTCTAATCCGCCCCACGGCATGGGTGGCCCCGGCATGCCTCCCGGCTCGTCACGCGGACAGCGCGGCGGCAACTTCGGCGGCGGACGCCCACGAGGCGGATTCGGAGGATTTTAAGAGAAAGGGAGATAAAATGAGAATTGTTAAGCCGAAATGCCACTTTTAATAACAAAAATACAAAAAAAAGAACGAAAAACCTTGCAGAAGGAAAAAAAAATGTTTTTTTAGCCGATAATATCAATTTTATTGTGTAATTTTGCGGCCGAAAACAGAATATCTATATCACATTTATGGTACACAATATATTCAAAGGGCTTGGAATCGCCCTTATCACTCCATTCTGCGAGGATGGCTCGGTGGACTATCCTACGCTTGCAAAACTCGTAGAATACCAACTCAAAAACGGCGCTGACTTTTTCTGCATCCTTGCAACAACAGGCGAGACACCATGCCTCACCGCCGACGAGAAACAAAAGATTAAGGATACGGTGGTATCTACAGTACACGGCAGAGTGCCCATACTGATGGGTTGCGGCGGCAACAACACTGCAGCCATCATAGAAGAACTGCGCACTGGCGACTTCAGCGGCATAGACGGCATACTGAGCATCTGCCCCTACTACAACACGCCTTCGCAGGAAGGCCTCTACCAGCACTTCAAGGCCATAGCAGCCGCCACCAAAATGCCCATAGTGCTGTACAACGTGCCCGGCCGAACCGGCGTAAACATGACCGCCGCCACCACCGTGCGCCTTGCCCGCGACTGCAAGAACATCGTGGCCATAAAGGAGGCCAGCGGTAATCTTGAGCAGGTGGACGAGATAATAAAGAACAAGCCATCGTCGTTCGACGTAATCAGCGGCGACGACGCCCTCACCTTCCCAATGATTTCGTGTGGAGCAGTGGGCGTAATCAGCGTCATAGGCAACGCCCTGCCGCGCGAGTTCTCAAAGATGATTCGCCTTGAGTTTAAGGGCGAATATGATGGTGCCCGCAAAATCCACCATCGCTTCACCGACCTCTTCAGCCTTCTCTTCGTAGATGGCAACCCTGCCGGAGTGAAATGCGTGCTGAGCGAGATGGGCATGATAAACAACATACTACGCCTGCCCCTCGTGCCTACACGCATAACCACCATGCAGCGCATCAGCGAGATACTGAAGGAGCTGAAGATATAGGAAAAAAACTACTCGTAAATAATTTGTAACAACAATGCATCGGGCTGGCACTGCTTTCCCGATGCTTTTTTTTGACCATACGAAAATAAAAAGGGCGGCGGCATAAAAAAACGACGATAAGGTTTGGAAGAATAAAAAATAATATGTATCTTTGCTGCCAAATGGACAATGAAAAGTGAAACTATGGCATGGTATAGCAAATATCTATCAATTTACGACAAGCCTTTAAGCGAAGTGCCACAAGAGACAATCGACTACGTTAGCAGAAGGCTAAGGGTGAAGCAGAGCAAGAAGCCGATGGTGTCGGCAGTGGTAATAGCCCACAACGAGGCACGCCGCCTGCCGGCTTGCCTGTGGTCGCTGAGCGAAATAGCCTCGATGTTCCCTTTAGAAATAATAGGCGTAAACAACGGCTCGACCGACGAAACGGAAGAGGTGTTCAAGGCTTTCGGCATGACATACTACAACGAAGAGCGCACAAGCCCCGGTTTTGCCAGGCAATGCGGCCTTGACCACACAATAGGCCAATACCACTTCTTCATAGATGCCGACACGTTATATCCCCCACTCTACATCAACATAATGATGAAAAAACTGATGTGGGCAAGGACAGCGTGCGTGGGAACCTTCTGGAGCTACTACCCCGACGAGAACCACTCGCAACGGGCGTTGAGGCGCTATGAACTGATACGCGACACGTTCCTTTACCTACAGCACTTCATGCGACCCGAACTGTGCATACGCGGCATGACATTCGCCTGCAAAGCCGAACTTGCGCGCCAAGTGGGAATAAGAACCGACATACGCCGAGGCGAAGACGGATCGCTGGCACTGGCTCTGAAGGAATACGGCAATATAGAGTTTGTGTATAACAGCAAGGCACGCCCCGTCACTGGATATGGCACACTGGGCAACGGCTCACTGTACGACAGTTTCATCCAGCGCGCCAAAGTGCAGCTGAAAGGCATTGGCCGCATATTCTACAAAAAGAAACATTACGAAGATTCTGAAGAGAACCTCATAAAACAATGAACACCATGGGCGGAAGAAAATACGACTGCCTTATAGTAGGAGCAGGACTTTACGGCTCAATGATGGCCTACAAACTGTCAAGACAAGGCAAACGTTGTCTTGTGATAGACAAGCGCGACCACTTGGGTGGCAACATACATTGCGAAAACATAGGCGGCATAAACGTCCATAAATACGGCGCACACATCTTCCACACGTCAAACAAGCGCGTGTGGGACTTTGTCAACTCGATAGTTCCATTCAACCGCTACACCAATTCGCCCCTTGCCAATCATCACGGCAAGCTGTTCAACCTTCCGTTCAACATGAACACCTTTGCCCAAATGTGGAACATCGCCACGCCCGACGAAGCACGACGCATAATAGACAAGCAACGGCGTGAAGTGGTAGAGAAGCTGAACGGCAGGGAGCCACAGAACCTTGAAGAACAGGCACTTGCGCTTGTGGGCAAGGACATATACGAGACACTGATAAAGCATTACACCGAGAAGCAGTGGGGACGGCGTTGCACCGACCTGCCCGCCTTCATCATCAAGCGCCTGCCCATAAGGTTTGTATATGACAACAACTACTTCAACGACACTTATCAAGGCATACCAATAGGCGGATACAACATTCTTATAGAAGGACTTTTAAAGGACTGTGACACAGCCACCGGCATAGACTTCTTCGCCACAAGCGAGAAGCTGCCTGCGGCCAACATCGAAAGATGGAAAGAGCTGGCCGACATACTGGTGTTTACAGGCAAGATAGACGAATACTACGGCTACCGCTACGGCAAGCTCGACTACCGAAGCCTGCGCTTTGAGCACGACACTTACGACACGCCCAACTACCAAGGCAACGCCGTAATCAACTATACCGACATGACCGTGCCCTACACACGAACCATAGAGCACAAGCATTTCGAGATGTTTGGCGACAAGGTGTATGACATTGCAACGACCGTAGTGACAAAGGAATACCCGCAAGAGTGGCGCGACGGCCTTGAACCTTACTACCCCATAAACGACAACCGCAACATGCAACTATACGCAAAATACAAGTCGCTGGCCGACCGTGAACCCGACGTAATCTTCGGCGGCCGCCTGGCCGAATACAAGTATTACGACATGGCGCCGATAGTGGAAAAAAACATATAAACATTTGGTTGTATCACTTATTCTTTGTACTTTTGCACAAAACAACATTATAAACGACAATAGATTATGAGCACATCGACCATTAATTTAGAAGCAGAAAAAATGGCATTGATTGACTTAATCAACAATGTTAATAGCGTTTCAGTAATAAAATCATTGAAACGTTCATTTGACCGTACAATTGCAACTGCACTTAAAAAGGATGCAGAAGAATACATTAGTAAAGAAGAAATACTTGAGGGAATACGTAGTGCACTTTGTGAAGTAAAGGAGTCACAGGAAAAAGGAATAAAATTAATGGACGCAAAACAACTATTGAATGAACTTTGAGATTGTAGTTTCCAAGCTCTTTGCTAAAGAAATTAAAAGGCTTGGAAAGAAATACAAATCGTTGAAAAATGACTACCTTTTGTTGTTAGAAAGGTTAGAAAGAAATCCTTTCGAGGGTACAGACCTTGGGCATGGACTTCGAAAAGTACGAATGACTATATCCGACAAAAACAAGGGTAAGAGCCATGGAGCTCGTGTCATAACGTTCAACGTATTTGTTGACAAAAGTAACGGAATGATTCATTTGCTTTACATCTACGACAAGGAAGAACGTTCTTCTATATCTAAAAAAGAAATACTTGATATACTTAAAGAACTAAATATATAAAGAGTGTTTTTACCAATAAACAGAAGAAATCATGAAAATACTGTTCATAGTATATCACGGCTTTTCAGAAGTAAGTGGCATAAGCAAAAAGATACACTATCAAGTGAAAGGCTTGAGGCAGAATGGACACGAAGTGCATCTCTGCTACTATGACTTTGACTCTCGCGGACACCGCTGTAGATATGTTGACGACAGCGTCATTGCCGACTATGGCACTGGCAAGCTTGCGGCATTAAGGCAACGATTTGACTATGGCGTAATATACGACTACTGCAAGCGTCGTGGCATACAAATGGCGTATGCACGCTCATTTCAAAACGCCACCCCACAGCTCATACGCCTTTTCAAAAGGCTGAAGGCACTGGGGGTGAAGTGCGTAATGGAAATACCAACCTATCCCTACGACTGCGAATTCACGGGCCTTGGCTTTAAGGAACGAATGAAACTGCGCATCGACAAAATGTTCCGTCATGAGTTGGCAAGGCAGATGGAAGCCATTGTGACTTTCTCGGAAGCAGAACAGATATTCGGCCAAAAAACCATAAAAATAAGCAACGGAGTGGATTTTGATGCCGTCCCGATACACAACTATCATGCAAGCGACAACACGCTGAACCTGATAGGAGTGGCCGAAGTGCATTTCTGGCATGGCTTTGACAGGGTTATAGCAGGCATTGGCGAATACTACCGCAACAACAGGCACACCAGGAATGTCGTGTTTCATATAGTAGGAGGAGTATGGAAGACTGAGATGCACGGCTCAATGCACGCACCCGGATATGCCGAACTGATAGAAAAATATGGAATAGCCGAACATGTGGTATTCCACGGACAACTTTTCGGCAAGGACCTCGACGACGTGTTCAACAAGAGTGCCTTTGCCATTGGCAGTTTGGCAAGACACAGAAGCGGCATAACAACCATCAAGACACTAAAGAACAGAGAGTATGCCACACGCGGCATTCCTTTCATCTATTCAGAACATGATCCCGACTTCGAATATCAACCATACATTGTGAAAGCACCTGCCGATGAATCGCCTATAGACATAGGAAAGATAATCGAGTTTGTTGAACACTTCGACATGAAGCCCGAAGACATAAGAAAGTCGGTGGAACACCTAAGTTGGAAAAGGCAGATGCAGATGGTGGTTGATGCTATAAGCCACAGTCAGCGTTGATACTCATAATGGCTACAAACCGTCAAACAGGTCAATCCACCGGCACATGATGTTATCTACACGATAATGGCTTGCCTTCTGCTTGGCTTTTTCACCCATGCGTAGTCTTTCGTCTTCATGCTCAATAAGATAGCATATCTTCTCGGCAAGCAGCGGAACATTGCCGTTATCGACCAAGATGCCGTCTTCACCGTCGGACACTATGGCACGGGGGCCATAAGGACATGCAAACGACACTACGGGCAACTTTGTGGCCATTGCCTCTATCAACACCAAGCCAAAACCCTCAAACCTGGAACTTAGCACGAATATGGAAGCGTCGGCAAACTTCTCGTAAATGTTGTTGGTGGCAGGATTGATGCTTGCACTGTCGCCTACTCCACACTCAACTGCCATTCGAGCATAATCGTCACTGTTTCCTCCTCCATAAATTTCGAGTTTCCAGTCAGGGTGTCTCTTCGCCACCATGGCCCATGCCTGAAGCAGGAGGTCAAAGCCTTTTTCATGACAATAGCGTCCGGCGGCAACAACCTTCTTGTTGTGCAGGGTGCTTTCTATGGAGGGAGGCACGTTCAGCGGATTGGGAATGGCAACCACATTGTCCAGTTCCTTCCAATTGTTCTTGTCCTCATCGGTCAATACGACAAAGCGGTCGAGCTTCTTCAATTTTCCAAGCAAATTGCGCATCCAAACCTTTGCGAAAACCTTTTTTACGGCATTGGAGTCGTTACCTTCAAAGTTTCTGTAGTGTGAACGGTTAATGTGCATTTCGCCAACCTTTTTGCTCCCGTCGTTCAAAGACGTGATGAAATTGATTTCCCTGCGCAATGTGGTGACGGTAATGTCGGGTTTTATTTTCACAAGCGCCTGCTTGAGCTTTCTTCTATACGACACTTGTTTCTTGAGATAAACAGGTATTTTGCCCACAAAACCATGATGCCACAACTCCTCAAAATTGATGTCAAGGTTTACTACATGTATTTTGTCAGACAGAGGGAAATATGGCTTCTTACCTTTCCCGTCGGTGAGTATGACCCAAACGTCATATCCGGCCACATCAGCCAGATAGTTCATCTTGGTTGTCAACACTCTTTCTATTCCTCCTGCAATATAAAGGGAAGGCGTGCAGTATGCTATTTTTTTATTGACCATGACATTGGCAGAAATTTACTGTTCGACATATTATTTTTTTAGCGGCGAAGCTTATTATTATGTTGAGTCATTGGAAATTTCCGTTCAAAGGCTTTGAACAGAAACCTATTCAACCAGTTTCCCTTCGGCTTCCAAGGCATTCCATATTGAGTAGCGGACTTCGGGAGCCATTTCTTCTATCTGTTTGTATAGGTTTCGGATGGAAGTTCGGTGAGAGTCGGTTTCGTAGGGACAGAGCTTCACTTGCTTCTCATAGCCACTCATTTCGGCGTATGCCCTGATGTCCTTTTCCTCGCAGAAGCAGAGTGGACGTATGATGGTCAGCGGCATCTTGCGCATCTTCAACACAACGGGCATCGTGGAGAAGTGGCCTTGGAAGATGGTGTTCATCAGTGCCGTATGGATTATGTCGTCGTTATGGTGGCCGAGGGCTATCTTGTTGCAGCCAAGTTGCTGTGCGAGGTTGAACATCTGTTTACGTCGGTGCCACGAACAAAGGAAACATTTTGGCTTGTGCGTAGGTATTGTCTCGTCAAACGATGTAGTCACCACATGAAGCCTTACGCCAAGATTGTCGCAAAAGCGCGAGAGATAATCCGTTGATGTCTCATATTTCACGTTTGCCATTCTTACATGAATGGCCTCAACCGTAAACTTAGGTTTGATTATTCGGCTTCGCTTGGCCAGAAGTTCGAGCAGCAACAACGAATCCTTGCCGCCCGAAAGGCCGACAAGGATGTGGTCGCCGTCTTCAATAACGCCGTAACGGCCCATCGCCTTCTTGAACGCTTTGTTCAAACGCTGCTCTACTTCCGTCATTTCATGAATACAAGATAAACCGCACAGATGATAAGGAAGAACGCAAGGATGTGGTTCCAATGCAGATTCTGCCCCTGAAACATAATGTTGGCTATTACGGCAAACACGCCAAGGCTTATGCACTCCTGTATAACCTTCAGCTGTACGAGATTAAAAGGTCCGCCGTTGCCCGTGAAACCAAGGCGGTTAGCCGGCACCTGACAGCAATACTCGAAAAAGGCGATGCCCCATGAAAAGGCTATCACCCCAAGGAGAGGCCACTTTGAGGCCACTCCCGTCTCCTGCAGTTTAAGATGCCCATACCAAGCAAGTGTCATGAAGACATTGCTTAGTATGAGCAACATTATGGTATAAAGTCCGTTCATCGTCAAGCTAAATCATTATCTCGCAACCAATGTTTTCCCTTGGGTGTAAGAAACCATAACAGAACTAAGACACATGGAATACCTACCATGCCCAAAATAATATAAGTACCCATAATACTACTTTTTCTTATTATCTTTTTTATTTGATAAAATCAATCCTAATAGCAAGAGTGTGACAGATACTGTTCCACTAAGTACATATATCAACCATCTGCTGTCGGCCAAATCCTTTATTAACGATGCGACAAATACACCTGTTAGGAAATATTTTGAAACATCAATAAGGTAATTACCAAGTTTCTCTTTCCACATCAAGCTTTATCCTTTTAGTTTCTCGTTCATTGCAGCAGCAGCACGACGGCCGTCACCCATGGCAAGGATTACGGTTGCTCCACCGCGCACGATGTCGCCACCGGCAAACACCGTAGGACGTGAACTCTGCATCTGCTCGTTCACGGCGATGGTGTTCTTTCGGCCAAGTTCCAGACCTTCAATTGACTTAGGCACAAGCGGATTGGGCGATACGCCAACGGCCACTATCACCTGGTCAACATCTATCGTCACTGTCTTTCCCTCAACTGGCACAGGGCTGCGACGACCTGATGCATCGGGCTCACCAAGCTCCATCACCTGAAGCACGGCTTGGCATACGGCACCATTCTCGTCGGCCTTGTATTCTATAGGATTGTGCAGGCAAAGGAAGTTGATGCCTTCTTCCTTGGCATGCTTAACCTCTTCGAGTCGTGCAGGCATTTCCTCTTCCGAACGACGATAAACAAGCGTTACGTCGGCACCCAGGCGCTTGGCCGTGCGGCAAGAGTCCATGGCGGTATTGCCGCCACCTACTACTATCACCTTCTTGCCAAGGTTGATTGGCGTGTCGGTTGTAGGATTGGCAGCGTCCATGAGATTTACACGTGTGAGGTATTCGTTGGACGACATGATGTTGATGGCGTTCTCTCCCGGAATGTTCATGAAGTTGGGCAGGCCTGCTCCTGATGCAACGAATATGCCCTTGAAGCCATCGGCCTCCAACTGCTCTACGGTAATGGTCTTGCCTACGATGCAGTCGGTCAGGAAGTGTACGCCCATCTTCTTCAAGTTGGATATTTCTACATCTACGATGTTGTTAGGCAAACGGAACTCGGGTATGCCATACTTCAGCACTCCGCCAATCTCATGCAATGCCTCAAACACATGCACGTCATATCCCAACTTAACCATGTCGCCCGCAAAGCTCAAGCCAGCAGGACCTGAACCAACGACGGCCACCTTTATGCCATTGGAAGGAGCCACTTCGGGCAGCGACATCTGACCGCTCTCACGCTCATAGTCGGCAGCGAAACGCTCAAGATAGCCGATGGCCACGGCCGGCTCGTTCATCTTCAGGTGTATGCATCGGCTTTCACACTGCTTTTCCTGTGGGCACACACGACCACAAACGGCAGGCAGTGCCGACGTCTGCTTCAGCACTTTTGCGGCACCAAGTATGTTGCCTCGCTCGATGTTCTTTATAAACGACGGTATGTTGATGTTTACAGGACAGCCCTCAACACAGGTTGGCTTGGCACAGTCAAGGCAACGCTTGGCCTCGGTCATGGCCATTTCGAGTGTCAATCCCTTGTTTACTTCTTCGGTACGTGTCGTAGCGCGATATACGGGGTCAAGCTCTGGCATGACTACACGCTTGATGGCGGTACGCTCTTTCGGCTTCATCGTGGCACGCACTGCCTTGCGCCAGTCGGCGTTGCGGTCGGTAAGGCTTTCCACCGGCTCTTCCTCACACGCCTTACAGGTTGGCTGGGCGGCGGCATCTGCTTCGGCAGTTTTTTCTTCGGGTTTGTCCTTCACTTCCAATCCGCTGAGGTGCTCGCTGTAGTGTGCCATTTCCTCCTGTTCCTCACGCTTGAATGTGCCCATACGCTTGAACATCTCATCCCAATCGACAAGTGCGCCGTCGAACTCAGGGCCGTCGATACACACAAACTTTGTCTTTCCGCCAATGGTGAGGCGGCAGGCACCACACATGCCGGTACCGTCAACCATGATGGTGTTGAGCGATACGTCGGTTGGTATGTTGTATTTCTGCGTCAACAGACAGCTGAACTTCATCATTATTGGAGGGCCGATGGCAAACACGCGGTCGATGTGCTCCTGCTGTATGAATTTCTCAATGCCGACAGTAACGACTCCCTTTTCGCCATACGAGCCGTCGTCGGTCATTATGATAAGCTCGTCGCTGCTTTCACGTACTTCGTCCTCAAGTATAATAAGGTCGCGCGAACGTCCGGCGATGACCGACAAGACGCGGTTGCCTGCGGCCTTCAATGCGCGCATGATGGGGAGCATTGGAGCCACACCCACTCCACCGCCGGCACATATTACCGTTCCGAACTTCTCAATATGTGTAGGATTGCCCAGCGGACCTACTACGTCGGTGATATAGTCGCCCTCGTTAAGTTCGCACAATTTCTGTGACGAGAGTCCTACTCTCTGCACAACGATGGTAATGGTACCCTTCTGAATGTCTGAATCGGCAATGGTCAACGGCATTCGCTCGCCCTTGTTGCCTACTCTGACAATTACGAAGTTGCCCGCCTTACGGCTCTTGGCAATCAGTGGAGCCTCAACTTCAAAGAGAAAAACCTTCTCCGAAAATTGATGTTTTCTGATGATTTTGTTCATTTTGATAAGCTATTTAATTATTTCGCATCCTCCCATGTAAGGAACAAGAGCCTTGGGAACTCGTATTCCATCTGGGGTTTGGTTGTCTTCAAGTATTGCGGCCACTATGCGTGGAAGGGCAAGGGCCGAGCCGTTGAGCGTGTGGCACAATTCTATCTTCTTGTCCTCAGCATGACGATAACGGCACTTCAGACGGTTGGCCTGATAGGTGTCGAAATTGCTGACCGACGACACTTCGAGCCAACGGCCTTGAGCCTCAGAATAAACCTCAAAGTCGTAGCATACGGCCGACGTGAACGACTGGTCGCCTCCACAAAGCAGCAGGATGCGGTAAGGCAGTTCGAGCTTCTTAAGCAATCCCTCAACATGCTCCAACATCTCCTTGTGTGACTCTTTGGAATGCTCTGGCTTGTCGATGCGCACAATCTCTATTTTCGAGAACTCGTGCAGACGGTTGAGGCCGCGCACATCCTTGCCATAGCTGCCTGCCTCGCGGCGGAAGCACTGGGTGTAGGCACAGTTCTTGATAGGCAGGTCCTTCTCGTCGAGTATAACGTCACGATATATGTTGGTTACTGGCACTTCGGCCGTAGGTATGAGGTAAAGGTCGTCCACCTCACAGTGATACATCTGTCCTTCCTTGTCGGGCAGCTGACCCGTGCCGTATCCTGACGCCTGATTGACAACTGTAGGCGGCATTATCTCGGTATAGCCCGATGCTCGTGCCTCGTCGAGGAAAAAATTGATGAGCGCACGCTGAAGCCTTGCGCCCAATCCCACATAAACGGGGAATCCTGCGCCGGTGATTTTCACGCCAAGGTCGAAGTCTATCAAGTTGTACTTCTTGGCCAATTCCCAGTGAGGCAGTTTGGCTTCGGTGTTCTCGGGGTTTACCGTCCAGTTGCCTACGGTGTCGTTGCCGTCGCATTCCTTCAGGTTGCTCTTCACCACGTGGTTGTCCTCGGCACATCTGCCCTCAGGCACTTCGTCGTAAGGAATATTTGGAATGGTGCATAGCAGCGCATTGAGTTCCTTCTCGGCATTGTCCATCTGTTCCTGCAGAGCCTTGTCCTGCTGTTTCAGCCCTGCCACTTGCTTCTTTATCTCTTCGGCTTCATCCTTCTTGCCTTCCTTCATCAAGGCACCTATCTTCGACGCCATCAGCTTAGCTTCCTGCTTTGTCTTGTCAAGCATCTGCTGCGACTCGCGGCGACGCTTGTCGATGGCGAGAACATTGTCTATTGCTTCTTTGGCACCTGCAAAGTGCTTTTTCTCAAGACCGCTGATGACGCGGTCGGTTTCCTCCGTAATGAGTTTCAGTGTAAGCATAATTATATCAATTTACGTTTGTTTTCTTCATTAACGGTGCAAAATTAATATTTATTGAAGATATAACAAAATAAAAGAGTGTTTTTTTTGTCCTAATGAAAAAATTGCAGCATTTATTTTGTTTTCTGCAAAACTTGCACTAACTTTGCACCCAGTTATAACACACTCATCCTTATGTTTGGAAAAAAAAGAAGATGGCACTTGATTAAAGGTCAAGAGCCAACAGAAATGGACAAGAAGGTGTTGTATTGGGAGAACAAAGGCAAACTTGTGCCTACACGCGACCTCATTAAGACACCTGAACAAATAGAGGGCATACGCAGGAGCGGAGTAGTGAACACCGGAGTTCTCGACGAGGTGGCCCGACAGATACATGCTGGAATGACAACACTCGAAATTGACGAGATATGCCGGAAATATTGTGAAGACCATGGAGCTACGCCGGCTTGCTTAGGCTACGAGGGATTCCCCATGAGCGTTTGCACCAGCATCAACGAAGTGGTGTGCCACGGAATACCCAAGAAGGAGGACGTACTGCAGGAAGGCGACATAGTAAACGTTGATTTCACCACAATACTCGACGGCTACTATGCCGACGCATCGCGAATGTTCATCATAGGCAAGACAACGCCAGAGAAGGAGCAGTTGGTAAGGGTGGCCAAGGAATGTCTTGAAATAGGAGCCGAGGCGGCAAAGCCTTACGGATTTGTAGGCGACATAGGCCATGCCATACAGAAGCACTGCAAGAAATACAACTATGGCATCGTACGCGACTTGTGCGGTCACGGGGTAGGACTTCAGTTTCACGAAGAACCCGAAGTGATGCACTTCGGCCATCGCGGGCAAGGCATGCTGCTCGTACCGGGCATGGTATTCACCATCGAGCCAATGATAAACCAAGGCACATGGAAAGTATTCATCGATGCCGACGACAAATACGGCTGGGAGGTTATTACAGGCGACGAACTGCCAAGTGCGCAGTGGGAACACACATTCTTGATGACCGAGCACGGAGTGGAAATCCTCACATATTAATATATATATAAGGCATGGAAGCTGAAAAGAACAACATATACATACTGGCCATAGAAAGCAGCTGCGACGACACGTCGGCTGCTGTACTGCGCGACGGGGTGCTGCTGAGCAATGTCACGGCAAGCCAAGCCGTACACGAGGCTTACGGTGGCGTGGTGCCCGAGTTGGCGTCAAGGGCTCATCAGCAAAACGTAGTGCCCGTGGTTGACCAAGCCATAAAAAGGGCGGGCATAGCCAAAGAACAGCTGTCGGCCGTGGCATTCACACGCGGTCCCGGGCTTATGGGTTCACTGCTCGTGGGTGTCAGCTTTGCCAAAGGATTTGCACGCGCACTGGGCATACCACTAATAGACGTCAACCATCTGCAAGGCCACGTAATGGCCCACTTCATAAAGGAGAGCGACGACGACCAATCGGCCCCTCCCCTGCCATTCCTGTGCCTGTTGGTGAGCGGTGGCAACTCGCAGATAGTTAAGGTGAACGCATACAACGACATGGAAGTGCTTGGACAAACCATCGACGACGCTGCCGGAGAGGCCATCGACAAATGTTCGAAGGTTATGGGGCTTGGATATCCTGGAGGCCCCATCATCGACAAACTGGCTCGACAAGGCAACCCCAAGGCATTCAAGTTTGCCGAGCCTCAAATACCCGACCTCAATTATAGTTTCAGCGGGTTGAAGACCTCATTCCTCTATTCGCTGCGCGATTGGGTTGCCGCCGACCCTGACTTCATCGAGAAGAACAAGGCCGACATTGCCGCAAGCCTTGAATGGACCATTGTAGATATACTGATGAAGAAGCTGCGCAAAGCTGTCAAGCAAACCGGCATAAAACATGTGGCGGTGGCGGGAGGAGTCAGTGCAAACAACGGGCTTCGCAATGCCTTCTACGACCACGCAAAACGCTACGGCTGGACCATTTACATACCAAAGTTCAGCTACACCACCGACAATGCGGCAATGATAGGCATCACCGGCTACTACAAGTATCTCAACAAGGAATTTTGCAGCATCGACGCTCCTGCATTCGCCAAAACGACATTCGAATAAAACAAAATAAAAGGATATAACATGGATTTTGAAAGCAAAATTATAAGCAGGGAAATAAGCCAACTGCTTTGGGAAAGGGAAAAAACCGTGGGCACAGCCGAAAGCTGCACCGGCGGCCGTATAGCCGAGGCGATAATTGCAATACCCGGCGCCTCAAAATACTATAAAGGCAGCATAGTGTCTTATACCGACGAAATAAAGGAAAAACTGCTTGGCGTTGACCATCAACTGCTTGAGGAAAAAACCGCAGTGTGTGAAGAAGTGGCGATAGCAATGGTGAAAGGCGCATGCAAAACACTCAACACCAACTATGCCATAGCCGCCACCGGCGTAGCAGGCCCGGGAGGCGGTACAAAAGAAATACCCGTAGGAACGATATGGCTGGCTTGCGGCACCCCCGACGAGGTACGCACATTCAAGGTTTGTGAAGATTTCGGCAGAGACATCAACCTCGCCATAGCCACCAACAAGGCAATGCAGATGTTTTGCGACATGCTGAACGACGAAGACAAGCAAAACAGCGAAAAATAAGGCCAACACCACCCTAATGGGCAGTAAAGAGGCACTGAAAATCAAAATAATCCTTAAAAAATAATTTTTTAGCTGCTATTATTTGGAAATTTCAGAAAAACTCGCTAAATTTGCACCCTGTTTGGAATAAGTTATAAAAAAGAAAACAAAAAACTTAGATAGAAATGTCGAAGATTTGTCAAATTACGGGAAAGAAGGCACAGATAGGTTGTAATGTGTCTCACTCAAAGCACCGCACAAAGCGCAGCTTTGACGTCAACCTTTTCAGCAAGAAGTTCTACTATGTAGAAGAGGGTTGCTGGATTAGCTTGAAGATCAGCGCCGCTGGTCTGCGATTGATTAACAAAGTAGGTCTCGATGCCGCTCTGAAGCAAGCTGTTGCCAAAGGTTTCGTTGACTGGAAGGACATTAAAGTGATAGGAGAATAACACCAATGGCAAAGAAAGCAAAAGGCAATAGAGTACAGGTGATTTTGGAATGCACTGAGATGAAGAACAGCGGCATGCCAGGCACAAGCCGTTACATCACTACCAAGAATCGCAAGAATACTCCTGAGAGAATGGAACTGATGAAGTACAACCCCATCTTGAAAAAGATGACGCTTCACAAAGAAATTAAATAATAACATTTTTAAGCACTAAGACACATGGCAAAGAAAGTCGTCGCTACCCTCCGCGAAGGCAAAAAGGACGGTCGCGCTTACTCAAAAGTCATCAAGATGGTGAAGAGCCCCAAGACTGGTGCTTACATCTTTGATGAGCGTATGGTTCCCAACGAGGCTGTTAAGGACTTCTTCAAGAACTAATATTCGCATTCAATAAGACAAGGGCTGCAATCATTCGTTTGGTTGCAGCCCTTATTGTTTTATTGCCACTCACGGTGCTTGCAATAGTCAATAATTGTTTTCCAAACAGCCTTTTTGGCAAGTTTTTCAAGCACAAATAAACTTTTAACGCCCTCAACAATCACTTTTTAATGGAAAATGAATGCAATATGAAAAAAAATTAGTAAGTTTGCACTCAAATTATTCAATACAATGGGAATATTCGGATTTTTCAACAAGAACAAGAAAGAAACCCTCGACAAGGGATTGGAAAAAACAAAGACAAGCGTCTTTGACAAGTTGGCGCGTGCCGTTGCAGGAAAGTCAAAAGTTGACGACGAGGTGCTTGACAACCTGGAAGAAGTGCTCATAACAAGTGATGTCGGCGTTGACACAACACTAAAAATCATTGAGCGCATAGAACAGCGTGTAGCACGCGACAAGTATATCAGCACGTCAGAACTTAATTCCATCCTACGTCAAGAGATAGCAGCTCTCTTGGCTGAGAACAATTCGGAAGACAACGACAATTGGGACTTGCCTTCTGACCATAAGCCTTACGTGATTCTCGTTGTGGGCGTTAATGGTGTTGGCAAAACGACAACCATAGGCAAACTGGCCTATCAGTTTAAAAACGCAGGCAAAAAGGTTTATCTCGGTGCCGCCGACACGTTCCGTGCCGCAGCTGTTGACCAACTTTGCATTTGGGGCGAGCGCGTCGGAGTAACGGTGATAAAGCAACAAATGGGAAGCGACCCCGCATCGGTGGCGTTCGACACGCTCAGCAGCGCCAAGGCCAATGGTGCCGACGTAGTAATAATAGACACCGCCGGACGCCTGCACAACAAGGTAGGCCTCATGAACGAACTTAAAAAGATAAAGGACGTAATGAAGAAAGTGCTGCCACAGGCTCCTGATGAAGTATTGCTCGTACTCGACGGAAGCACCGGACAAAACGCTTTCGAGCAGGCCAAACAGTTTGCAGCAGTAACACAGATAACATCACTGGCCATTACAAAACTTGACGGAACGGCAAAGGGCGGTGTCGTAATAGGCATCAGCGACCAGCTCAAGGTTCCAGTCAAATACATAGGACTTGGCGAGAAGATGGAAGACCTTCAGCTGTTCAACAAAGCCCAGTTCGTTGACTCGCTCTTCAAAAAGAACGACAACTGAAGAAAACAAAAGTAATGAAGAAAAATACTATTGACATAATAACGATGGGATGCTCAAAGAATCTCGTGGACAGCGAAACTCTTATGGGCCTCTTTGAAGCCAATGGCTACCATTGTGTGCACGACAGCAAGAATCCGCAAGGAGAAATAGCCGTCGTAAACACGTGCGGATTCATACAGGACGCCAAGGAAGAAAGCATCAACACCATCCTGCAACTTGCGCAAGCCAAAGAAGAAGGCAAGCTGAAGCGACTGTATGTCATGGGATGCCTGTCACAGCGCTACCAGAAAGAACTTGAAGCTGAAATACCGCAGGTTGACAAATACTACGGCAAGTTCAACTACAAACAACTGCTGGCCGACCTTGGCAGCCCCATAACCGCCTCGTGCGACGGTGCAAGACACATTACCACGCCGCATCATTACGCCTACATAAAGATCAGCGAGGGATGCGACCGCAACTGTGCCTACTGCGCCATACCAATCATTACCGGCCGCCATGTAAGCCGTCCCATCGAAGAGATACTGGATGAAGTAAGGCAATTGGTGGCCAACGGCACTTACGAATTTCAAATCATTGCACAGGAACTGACTTACTACGGCATCGACATTGACGGCCGACAGCACATAGCCGAACTTGTTTCGAGAATGGCCGACATTAAAGGAGTCAGATGGATACGACTCCACTATGCCTATCCCGCCCACTTCCCTTGGGAGCTGCTTCAGGTGATGCGCGAAAAGCCCAACGTTTGCAAGTATTTGGACATTGCACTGCAGCACATATCCGACAACATGCTTTCACGCATGCACCGCCATGTAACCAAAGCGGAAACCTACGAACTGATAGAACGAATGCGTAAAGAAGTTCCGGGCATACACCTTCGCACTACACTTATGGTGGGCTTCCCTGGTGAAACCGACGAAGACTTCGAAGAGCTGATGGAGTTTACACGCAAGGTAAGGTTCGAACGCATGGGTGCCTTTGCCTACTCGGAAGAAGAGGGCACATTCTCTGCCGACAATTACGCCGACGACGTGCCCGAAGAGGTAAAGCAATTGCGCCTTGACAAATTGATGGCCCTGCAACAGCGTATAAGCGCCGAGTTGGAAGCCGAAAAAGTAGGCAAGACAATGAAGGTGGTTGTTGACAGGAAGGAAGGCGACTATTACATAGGCCGTACTGAATACTGCTCACCGGAAGTTGACCCTGAGGTACTCATACCAGCCGAAGGCCGACGCCTAAGGGTTGGCCAGATGTATGATGTTATCATAACCGACTCCGAGGAGTTTGACCTTTACGGGAAAATCGTTGACAAACATTAAGCATAATACTACACGTGAACAACAAGGAATTCATACAGCAACTGTCGCAGCGCATGGGATATACATCTCCCGACACGCAGCGCATGGTGACCAACGTCATCGACCAAATGAGCGATGGTTTTCAGGAAGGCAACTGTGTAGCCATTCCTGGCTTTGGCACTTTCGACATTAAGAAGAAGATGGAACGCATCATGGTCAATCCCGCCACACAGCAGCGTATGCTCGTTCCACCCAAATTAGTATTGAATTTCAAACCTTCCACCACGTGGAAAGATAAAGTCAAGAAAGGAGGCGACAAATAATTATGGGAAAATATGCAATACCGCAGCTTGCAGAAATTCTTGTAAAGAAAAACGGGCTAAAGCCATCTGAAGCCCAAGATTTTGTCAGTGCAATGTTTGACATCATCAAGGAAGGCCTCGAAACCGACAAACTGGTTAAGGTAAAAGGGTTCGGCACTTTCAAGATTATTGATGTCGATCCGCGCGAAAGTGTCAACGTTAATACGGGTGAGCGTGTACTCATAAACAGCCACCAGAAAATAACATTCACACCCGACAGCGTGATGAAGGAAATGGTCAATCGTCCGTTCTCACAGTTTGAAACGGTAGTAATCAACGATGGCGTCGATTTCTCTAAGGTTGACAATGGCGACATAAAAATAGAAATAATAGGCGAAACCACTGGCGACGACAATGCTGAGGATGCTGCTGACGACGAGCCGACAACCGACGCCATCTATGAAGACAGTGCAGCCGAAGAAGACAATGCAGCCGTAGAAGACAACGTACAGGAGCAGAAACCTGAAGAAGAACAGACGGTAAAACATACTGAACAACAAATGGAAGAATCTATAGAAAAACCTATAGAAGAACCGGAAGCAGTGCAGGATGATGAACCTGAAACGCCCATCGAAACAGAAACACCCATCGAAACAGATGCATCGTCAGAAACTGAAACTTCTTCTGAAGCCGATGCATCATTAGAAACCGATGCATCATTAGAAACAAAACAAGAAGAAGAGAAGGAAGAACTTAATATAGAAGAGCAGGCAGAAGATGAAGAAAGCCATAACTATTGGCAATATATAGTAATGGCCATAGTATGCATCGCCTTGATGGCGGCTTCTGCCTATGGTGGCTACATGTTCGGATATGAAGACGGCAAACACATCTCAAAAAGCGAAGAGATAGCAAAATATTCTGATTTCCTTGAGAAGCAAACGGCTGAAATCAGGGCGCAACGACTGGCTGCTGAAGCCAAAGAGGCAGGCAAGTCGGCCGACGACACAATAAAGACAGAGAAAAAGGCATTGCCCGCCGCCACGCCGAAAGCAGCAGAAGAAGAGAAAAAGACAACAATCGACGACGACTTTGCCCGATACAACACAATGGACGTACGAGTGAAAACCGGTGCATACGTCATTGTTGGCATTGAGAAGACAGTCACGGCAAAACAAGGCCAAACAATAGGCAAAATAGCACAGTCGGCCTTGGGTCCAGGCATGTCATGCTATGTAGAAGTGGTAAACGGCATGAGTGAAAACCAGCAGCTGAAAGAAGGTACAAAAGTAAAAATACCTAAACTTAGGCACAAAAAGGCATTAAAGAAATAAAAAATACCAATTTCAAGGTATTGTCGCGTAACATTTTTTTTAGTAAATTTGCAGGCGAAAAAACAAGCAAAAGACTTATAGATAATGAAGAATCATAAAGTATATGAGTCTAACGACCAAATGATTTCGCTCATTCGCGACAACTACAATGTACTTCAGTCACTCGGCTGTTTCGGCATTGCATTGGGATTTGGCGACAAGACCGTTCACGACACATGCGAAGACAATGGAGTTGACACCTACACATTCCTTGCAGTTGTCAACTTCACCATCAACGGCTATTACAATGCCGACGAGGCCGACCGTTTGTCAATACCCACCCTACTCCACTATCTCGAAGCCTCCCACATTTACTATCTCGACTATCAGCTGCCGTCAATAAGACGCGAGCTTACAGAGTCGATAAACAAAACCGACAGTCTTGGCATACTGATATTGAGCCTCTATGACGAATACGCACGCGAAATACGCAAGCACATGAAGTATGAGGAAAAGATGCTGTTTCCTTATGTCAAGCAATTGCTGCAAGGCAGTATGCCCGCCGACTACGACATTGAGACCTTTTCGAAGCATCACGGCCAAACCGACCAGAAGTTGCGTGAACTTAAAAACATCATCATAAAATATCTTCCTGGCGACATACAGCGCAACAACAAGCTCACGGCCACTCTTTACGGAATATACAACAACGAGGAATGGCTAAGACTTCATTCAAGAGTGGAAGACGAAATCTTCGTTCCCGCCATCAGAAACCTTGAGCGGAAACAAATGAAGGACAACGTAACCAAAAACATTTCAAACATGGTGTTCAAGGGTGACAGTTCTGAAACACTTTCCGACCGCGAAAAGGATGTTGTCATAAGCCTTGTGCAGGGAATGTCAAACAAGGAGATAGCCGAACACCTCTTCATATCGGTCAACACTGTCATCACTCACCGACGAAACATCGCACGCAAGCTGCAAATTCACAGTTCGGCAGGCTTAACCATCTACGCCATTGTCAACGGCCTTGTCGATATATCTTCAGTGAAGCTATAGCTATACCAGTGTAACTACCTCACAATCAGCAAATTTATCGCCGTCAATAGTAAGGCGTACAATGGTGCGTTCCTTATGCCATCCCTGTAGTCCTGCAGCTCCGGGATTGATGTGCAGCAGATTCAGCGTCTTGTCGTATTTCACCTTCAAAATGTGCGAATGTCCGCTGATGAACAGTTGAGGCGGCGAAGCAAAGATGCGGCCTCTTATGCTTGCATCATAGTTTCCGGGATAGCCACCAATATGTTTCATCAGCACATCCACGTCCTCACATTTGAAACGCAGAATCTCAGGAAACATCAAGCGCAAATCGCCACCGTCACAATTACCGCATACCGCCCTCAGTGTTCTGAAGGCGGCCAACCGTTCAGCCACTTCGGTCGAACCAATGTCGCCGGCATGCCAAATCTCGTCACAAGGCTCAAAGTATTTCAGATAACGTTCATCCCAATATGAATGAGTATCGCTTATTATTCCTATCTTTTTCATTGCATGCTATTGTTCTTTTACTTGCCTATAATCTTTTCAATGTACTGGATTATAAACTGCGATGTGCCGTCGATGCCAAGCCTTGAAGTATTGATGCACAAATCATAGCTTTCGCTGTAGCCCCACCTTTTGCCCGTATAGAAGTTGTAGTATGACGAGCGGCGGCTTTCTCCGTCCGTTATTATTTTCCTCGCAACTTCCGCCGGGCAACCCTTTCGTTCCGCCACAGCCTTTATCCTGTCGTCCATGTCAGCCGTGACAAATACATTGAAAACATTTTTAAAATCTCTCAGAATATAGTCGGCACATCTGCCCACAAATACGCACGATTCAGTTTCGGCGGCCTTTCTTATGGCATTGCTCTGCAGTCGGAACAAACTCTCCTGTGAAAAGTCGTTCTTATAGAAATTGGCGTCTGACACAAACGGTATGCGAACATGAAACAATGACTTCATGAAATTCTTATGCTCGTCGTTCTCTTCAAAAAACTCTTTACAGAAACCGCTTTCCTTTGCCGCAAGGTTAAGTATCTCGCGGTCATAGAAGCTGCACCCGAAGTATTCGGCAAGCTGTTTGGCTACTATATGTCCTCCACTGCCTATTTGGCGGCCTACATTTATTATTATATGTTCAGTTCTTTTCATTGGCTATCATTTGTTTATGTTGTCTCTTGAATTGTCTCATGTATTTCGTCATCATTACAAGTGCCAGCAGTGCCGACGAGGTATCGCTCAAGGGCATTGACATCCACACTCCATTCACCCCAAACATTGGTGGCAGTATGACAAGCAAGGGCAACAAGAGGAGCAGCTGTCGCGACAACGAGAGGAAAATGCTTATCTTTGCCTTGCCTATGCTTTGGAAAAAGTTGGTTATCACCATTTGGTAACCTACTATGGGCATGGCCGCCATAAGTATGCGCAGGCCATTGTCCGACATTTCAATCAGTTTTGCGTCTGTCGTAAACAACCGCACACATACACTCGGACACAACTCGGCTACAAGAAATCCGGTGGTAGTGACGCAGGTGCCGGCTATCATGGCCAGGGTCAGTACGCGCATCAGTCGGTCGAGTTTCTGCGCTCCATAATTATATCCCGCTATAGGCTGCATGCCTTGGTTAACGCCCATGGTTATCATTACGAAAATGAATGCCACCCTGTTGGCTATGCCGTAAGCTCCAACAGCCAGGTCGCCTCCATATTCTACGAGGTTTTTATTTATGAAAATCACTATCAGGCAAGCGCAGGCATTCATTGAAAAAGGCGACATGCCTATCGAGATAATGTTTTCTACAATACGTCGGTCAAGGCCATAAATGCCTCGTTTCAAGTGTAATATCTCATGTTTGTCAGAGAATAGCTTTATCTGCCATACAAAGGCCACTATTTGCGAAAGGATGGTGGCATAGGCAGCTCCGGCAATGCCAAGTTTAAAGGTGTAGATAAACAGAGGGTCGAGCAAGGTGTTGAGCACCACCGTAAACATAGTGATGAACATTGCCTCGCGAGGCTTGCTGGCCGCCCTAAGCACGGCATTCATACCGAAATACATGTGGGTTATCACATTGCCCAGCAGTATCACTATCATGTATTCACGGGCATAAGGTATGGTTTGTTCACTGGCTCCGAAGAAATATAGTATCGGATCAAGAAACAACAGCGACAGAAGGCTGAATACAATACCAATAATTACGTTCAGCGTCACAGTGTTTCCAAACACTCTCTGTGCATTGGCATAGTCCTTTTGGCCAAGCTTCACCGAGATGCACGACGAAGCGCCTACTCCCACAGCTGCACCAAAAGCCGCCGAAAGATTCATGAACGGAAAAGTCACAGCCAATCCTGAAATGGCAAGCGCACCTACTCCCTGACCTATGAAGATGCTGTCAACCATATTGTACAACGACGATGCCGTCATGGCAATAATGGCAGGCAAGGCATACTGTACGAGTAGTTTGCCCACTGGCTTTGTGCCAAGTTCCAATGTCTTTTGATTTCGAGTTTGTTCTGTCATCTTACATTATTCTAAATAATAGCCTTTTCTGAAATCGGCAGGCAAAGTTACTAAATAAATTGGCATATTCAAAATTTTCATACATTTATTTTTCTCTTTTAACACATGCCCCACCATTGGCTTTAATGTGCCGTACGGGCTACGGCGAGTATGCTTATCCTTACATCCTTGGTCTTTGAAGCTATCTCCAAGCAACACGATTTCATTGTGGCTCCCGTTGTAATTACGTCGTCAACGAGCAGAATGTGCTTGCCTTCGAAAAAACTTGAATCGACAACTTCAAAACAGTCTTCCACATTGGCCTGTCTCTGCCATTGGTTAAGCCTCGTCTGGCTGCCTCTGAACTGTTTGCGTACTATGTTCGCCTCCGACACCTTGATGCCCGTAACGTCTGAAATGCCCATTGCCACCATCTCGCTCTGATTATATCCCCTTCGTCTTTGTCGCGACTTGGCCAAAGGCAACGGCACTATCATGTCGATGCCTTCAAAGAAATTCTTTTCCTTCAATATCTTGGCTCCCATTCTTCCCAACACCACGCCTGCTTCAGGATTTTTCTCGTATTTCACGGCATATATCGGGCGTGCGACGTCAGAATTTGTATTGAAGCGCATGAAGGCTTGGGCGCGCACCAAAGGAGCAATGCCCCAAAACAGCCTTGCCATCTCGTTGTCGTAATTGTCTTCGTAAACAGCTTCAAAGGGCTGCTTGAGCAGGCATGATATGCAAAAACCCGATTCTACTCGGGATAGACGCCGCCCACACATAAGACAATAGCGAGGAAACAACAACTCGTAAAAGTCGTGAATGAAAGCAAATACAGCCTCTAACAGTTTCATTCCACTACATATTTCTATTCTTCCTTTACTGCCTGCACATGCTTTCGCTGCATGACTTGGCCACAACGTATGCCATTGTCCATGCCGCCTGCAGGTTGAAACCTCCGGTTATGGCATCTACGTCAAGCACTTCGCCAGCAAAATAAACACCAGGCAGTGTACGGCATTCAAGTGTTGAGGCATTGACATTGCCCAATGCCACGCCTCCGCATGTTACAAATTCTTCCTTGAACTTGTTTTTCCCGTCAATCTGCAGCGTATGGCTTGTCAGTCGCGACGCAAGCCTGCAATAGCTTTTCCGTGCGAGTTCTCCCCAACGCTGGTCGCCCCTCAACCCACTGCTCTCCAACAACAACATCCATAGGCGTGAGTTAAGACACGACGGATAGACGCTATGCAGCTGCTTGTGGGCGTTTCTTATGCCAAGTTCCAACAGCATTTCGGTTACTTCCGCCTCTGTTTTCTGCCCAAACCAGTTGACCGATACGACGGCCTTGTAGTCGTGCTCTTTCAGATGCCTTGCCGCGTAAGACGACAGTTTCAGCACCGCCGGACCGCTTATGCCCCAATGTGTTATCAGCAATGGTCCGCTCGCCTTCATCTTTGTTCCTGTCAGAGTAATGCTCGTGTTGTCAACCACCGTACCCATGAGTTGGGTAATGGGATGGTTGGGCAGGCAAAAGCTGAAGAGCGAAGGCACTGGCTCAACAATGTCAAGTCCAAGTGCTTCATACATCTTCATTCCTCCTATTCTTGGACTTCCTCCCGTGGTAACAACTACATGTGTAGCCTCAAACACCCGTTCACCCTGGGCCGTTTGTTCGGCATAAAGCCTGTAGCGCACTTCGTTAGCGTCGGCTCCAGTCCTTTCTATTCTTGTAATTCGTTGTTGAGTCACCAATTTCACATCGTGGTGGCGCATAAGGTTAAGCAACGTGTTGACAATCTCCATGGCATCCTGCGATACCGGAAACACGCAATGGTCGGCTTGTGTCGTCAGCCTCACCCCGGCACTCTCAAACCACCTGTAGGCATCCTTGTGGCTGAATTCCTTTAGCAGACGTTTCATGATTCTGGCCCCTCGCGGATATACCGACTCCATTCCTGCCACACCTTCAAAGCTATTTGTAAGGTTGCATCTGCCCCCTCCTGTAACGGCCACTTTGGCCAACGGCCTACGGCCGCTTTCCACCACAGTCACGTCGGCCGACGGCATTCGTCGCTTTATCTCCACTGCCGCAAAACAGCCTGCGGCACCTGCACCAACTATTACAACTTTCATAAAACGGAAGATTATTATTCAAGTTTATGAAGTACTTATCTTAAGAAGTTAAGAAGTTAACAACTTCCCTTACTTCCGAGAGTTGACATAATAAGGCCGCAGGAAATCTTTACCAGACCCCTGCGGCCCAACCATCTGCATTAAACTTTTATTATTTCTCCAAGAGAATGTTCATCATCTCTACGGCAGCCTTGGCAACTGATGTGCCAGGACCGAATATGGCGGCAACACCTGCCTGATAGAGGAAGTCATAGTCCTGTGCAGGTATTACACCACCGGCAATCACCATTATGTCCTCACGACCCAGTTTCTTCAACTCGTCGATGAGCTGTGGCACGAGTGTCTTGTGACCTGCAGCGAGAGAGCTGACACCTACAATGTGTACGTCGTTCTCTACAGCCTCACGTGCAGCCTCGGCCGGAGTCTGGAACAGTGGGCCCATGTCAACGTCGAAACCGCAGTCGGCATATCCCGTTGCTACTACCTTTGCACCACGGTCGTGACCGTCCTGACCCATCTTGGCGATGAAGATACGTGGACGACGGCCTTCCTTCTGTGCAAACTCCTCGGTGAGCTGGCAAGCCACCTCAAAGTCCTTGTCGTTCTTGCTTTCTGATGAATACACGCCTGAAATAGTTCTGATTATTGCCTTATAACGACCTACGACTTCCTCGCAGGCGTCGCTGATTTCTCCCAATGTACAACGCAGCTTGGCGCACTCTACGGCCTGAGCCAGCAGGTTGCCCTCGCCAGTGCGTACTATCTCGGTGAGCTTTGCAAGTGCTGCCTTGCAAGCCTCTTCGTCGCGGGCGGCGCGCACCTTTGCCAGGTTCTCCTCCTGCTGCTTGCGCACTGCAGTGTTGTCAACCTCAAGGATGTCGATAGGATCCTCGTGGTCAAGACGATACTTGTTTGTACCTACGATGGTCTGAACGCCAGAGTCGATGCGAGCCTGAGTGCGTGCTGCAGCCTCCTCGATACGCATCTTTGGCACGCCGGTCTCGATGGCCTTTGCCATACCGCCCAGCTTCTCAATCTCCTGAATGTGCTCCCAAGCCTTGTGTACAAGCTCGTTGGTGAGGGTCTCAACGTAGTAAGAACCTGCCCATGGGTCGATGTGCTTGCATACCTTGGTCTCGTTCTGGATGTAGATCTGGGTGTTACGGGCAATACGTGCTGAGAAGTCGGTTGGCAGTGCGATGGCCTCGTCGAGTGCGTTGGTGTGGAGCGACTGGGTGTGGCCAAGCACGGCTGCCATAGCCTCGATACATGTACGGCCTACGTTGTTGAATGGGTCCTGCTCGGTGAGCGACCAACCTGACGTCTGCGAGTGTGTACGCAGGGCCATCGACTTCGGGTTCTTTGCGCCGAAGCTCTTCACAATCTTTGCCCACAGCAGACGACCGGCACGCATCTTGGCTATCTCCATGAAGTGGTTTACGCCGATAGCCCAGAAGAACGACAGACGTGGTGCGAAAGCGTCAACGTCGATACCGGCATTGATACCTGCACGCAGATACTCCATACCGTCGGCCAACGTGTAAGCCAGCTCGATGTCGGCTGTAGCTCCTGCCTCCTGCATGTGGTAGCCGGAGATGGAAATCGAGTTGAACTTAGGCATGTTCTGTGATGTATATTCGAAGATGTCGGCAATGATCTTCATTGAGAATGCTGGCGGATAGATGTAGGTGTTGCGCACCATGAACTCCTTGAGGATGTCATTCTGTATAGTACCTGCCATTTCCTCAAGCTTGGCACCCTGCTCCAGACCTGCCACGATATAGAAGGCGAGGATAGGAAGAACGGCACCGTTCATTGTCATCGACACCGACATCTTGTTCAATGGAATACCGTCGAACAGCACCTTCATGTTCTCCTCGTTGCAGATGGACACGCCTGCCTTACCAACGTCGCCCACTACGCGCTCGTTGTCGGGGTCGTAGCCGCGGTGTGTAGGAAGGTCGAATGCAACAGAGAGTCCCTTCTGACCAGAAGCGAGGTTACGGCGATAGAATGCGTTCGACTCCTCGGCTGTAGAGAATCCGGCATACTGGCGGATGGTCCAAGGACGGAACGGATACATCATTGAATACGGGCCACGGAGGAATGGAGGAATACCGGCAGAGAAGTCAAGGTGTTCCATGCCTTCGAGGTCTTCTTTTGTATATACAGGCTTAACTTCTATGTGCTCAGGAGTTTTCCAGTTGGGAGCAATACCATTAGCCTTCTGCCACTCGGCACCGTTTTCAGCCTTGATGCCTGAGTAAATATCAATGTTCTTAAAATCTTTTCTCATGACTTTTCGGATTATTTTATTCCCAACTTTTCGTTATATTCTTTAAGAGTCTCAAGTACGTTGCACTTTACGTGAACGAAGTTCTCGATGCCTGCAGCCTTCAGGTCTTCCATGCAAGCCGGTGCGCCTGCCACGATAAACATGGCACGGTTGTTCAGATACTGGAAAGCAGGAACGGCGTATGTAGCATACTCGTCGTCGCTCGAACAAAGTACCACGATGTCGGCACCAGCCTTCAGTGCTGCGTCAACACCTTCCTCTACTGTCTCGAAGCCGAGGTTGTCTATCACCTTGTAGCCTGCACAAGCGAGGAAGTTTGAGCTGAACTGTGCACGTGCCTGACGCCATGCCAGGTTGCCGATGGTGAGCATGAAGGCCACTGGGGTCTTTCCGCTCTTCTCAACGGTGAGGCGGAGATTCTCGAAGTCGGCGGCAAGACGTGTACTCTTTATTGCCTTGAAAGTTGGCTCAACGTCAGAACCGCAGCAGCAACAGCATGTCAGAGGCTGCTTGCCTTCGCTAAGCTCGGTGAAGTTGGGGAACTGGTTTGTACCAAGAATGAACTCCTTGCGCTGTGCAGCGTCCTTGTGGCGCTTCTCGTTTGTGGCGTTGATGTCGTCCTGAACGGTACCTGCCTTGATGGCGGCAAGGAAACCACCCTCTTCCTCAACCTTGAGGAACAGCTTCCAAGCCACGTCGGCCAACGATGTGGTAAGCTCCTCAATGAAGTATGAGCCGGCCGATGGGTCAACCACCTTGTCGAAGTGGCTCTCCTCCTTCAGCAGCAACTGCTGGTTGCGTGCTATGCGCTCAGAGAAGTCTGTCGGTGTCTCGTATGCAGCGTCGAATGGGTTGACCACGATTGAGTGTACGCCTGCAAGAGCGGCGCTCATGGTCTCGGTCTGCGTGCGCAGGAGATTGACATAGCTGTCGAATACAGTCATATTATAAGAGGTGGTGGTGGCATTGACGCACATCTTGCAAGCACAGTCGCACTTTGGCTCATACTGCTTCACTATTTCAGCCCACAGCATTCGTGCGGCACGGAACTTGGCAATCTCCATGAAGTAGTTTTCCGAGATGCCGAGGTTGAACTTTATCTTGCTTGCAGCGAGTGTAGGCTCAACGCCTGCCTCTACGAGCTGGTTAAGGTATTCGTTACCCCAAGCCAGTGCATACCCCAATTCCTGCACGATGTAGGCGCCTGCGTTGTTCAGTGCGCCGGCATTGACTGCCACACAGCGGAACTTTGGATAGTCCTTGAGAGCTTCCACAATCTGTGGAGCCACTTCCAGCACCTTGGTCACGTCCTTTCCACGCATTACGATGCGGTGCATTGGGTCCCAATTGATTGAGCCGACAAGCTTTTCCTTGTCATAGCCTTTCTTCTCGAAGTAAGCCGTGAGGATGTTGGCCAGTTCGAGCGAACGGCGCTGGCATGTGCTGAAGTTCAGCTCTACACACTCGCACTCTATGCCTTCGAGCAGTGCCTCCAGGAAGTCGGCTGACACCAAGTCGCCCTCGAACGAGAATCCGAGCGAGTCAACGCCCTTGTTCAGCACGTCGAGAGCCTTGGCATTGGCAGCCTTGGCGTCGGTCACCTTGATGTCCTGGCGAACATACCACTCGTTGTTGTCTTTCTTGTTTCCACGTACGAAAGGAAACTCGCCTGGCAACGCATCTGGAGTCTTCAGTTTCAGCACGTCCTCTCTGCGATAGAAAGGCTGCATGTTGAAACCTTCGTTAGTCCTCCATACCAGCTTCTTGTTGAAGTCGGCGCCCTTCAGGTCAACCTGAATTTTGTCGAGCCACTCTTGGGCTGTAGGCGCGGTAAACTCGCTGAAGAGTTTTTCCTTAATGTTTGACATAGTCGGTCGTTTTTAATTATTATATAAGTTCAATATACTTGTACTATAGCAATGGATGCAGTTTCAAACGACATCCAAATTCGCCTGCAAAGATAGCGAATAATTTTTGTATTTATATAAAAACGGAAAGAAATTTGCGTAAAATTGTGAAATATTCAAAAAGTTGGCGATTCTTTTAAAAATTGTTGCACAAAAATTATAAAATGAGTAATATTTTGGCTAATTTTGCAGCGCAAATAAAATAACTCAAATTATGGAATGGCTAATTAATCTATTTACCTCCACTGAATCGGTGGCCCACATAGCCCTCCTCTACGCATTGGTAATAGCAGTAGGAGTACTTTTGGGCAAAATAAAGTTCGGAGGAATCGCATTGGGCGTTACGTTCGTCCTTTTCGCAGGAATCCTTGCCGGTCACTTCGGCTTGACGGCTCCTGTCAACATTATCACATTCATTCAGGACTTCGGTCTCATCCTGTTCGTCTTCATGATAGGTCTGCAGGTGGGTCCAGGCTTCTTCGAAAGTTTCCGTAAGGGAGGCGTCACTCTCAACATGCTTGCTGCAAGCACCGTCTTGCTCAACATTGCCGTGATGTTCGCCTGCTATTACATCTTCTTCGACACAAGCAATCCGCACAACCTCCCCATGATGGTAGGCACACTGTATGGTGCCGTTACCAACACCCCTGGTCTTGGTGCCGCCAACGAAGCCCTCAACAGTGTCTTCACCGACAACCTGCCTCAGATAGCGTCGGGCTACGCCTGCGCCTATCCACTTGGCGTTGTAGGCATCATCGGCGCTACCATTGCCATACGCTTCATTTGTCGTGTCAGCCTCGACAAGGAAGAGGATGAGCTGAAGGCGGCCAACGCCGAGGACACCCACGTGAAGCCCCACCAGATGCACCTTCAGGTGACCAACTCTTATCTGGCGGGCCGCACCATAATGCAAATCCACGACTTCCTCAACCGCGACTTCGTATGCTCGCGCGTGCTTCACGACGGCCACGTCACCATACCTAACCGCAACACCGTGCTTGAGCTTGGCGACCAGCTCTTCATCGTGTGCGCACAGGCCGACGCCGAAGCCATCATAGCCTTCATAGGCCCGGAGATACAGGTTGAGTGGGAAAACACCGACCAGCCTTTGGTGTCGAAGCGCATCCTTGTTACCAAGTCTTCCATCAACGGCAAGACACTTGGACAGATGCACTTCTCACGCGCCTTTGGAGTAAACGTTACGCGCATCACCCGTCAGGGCATGGAGCTTTTCGCCACGCCGCGCCTTCCCCTGCAGGTGGGCGACCGCGTGATGGTGGTAGGTCCTGAAGACCTTGTCAACCGCGTTGCCGACGTGTTGGGCAACTCCATCAAGCGCCTTGAGGCTCCAAACATCGCCACCATCTTCCTCGGCATCGTCATGGGCATCATCTTCGGTTCACTTCCGTTTGCCATCCCTGGCATGCCAGTGCCCATGAAGCTCGGTATAGCCGGTGGCCCTCTCATCATCGCCATCCTCATCGGACGCTACGGTTATAAGGTGCATCTGGTCACCTACACCACCACCAGCGCCAACATGATGCTGCGCGAGATAGGCCTTGTGCTGTTCCTCGCCAGTGTGGGCATCAAGGCGGGAGCAGGATTCTGGGAAACGGTAATCCAGGGCGACGGCTTGAAATACGTTTATACCGGTTTCATGATTACCGTAATACCTATATTAATAATAGGTACAATAGCTCGCCTGAAGTACAAGTTCAACTATTTCACCATCATGGGTATGCTTGCCGGTACCTATACCGACCCTCCAGCACTGGCCTACGCCAACCAGTCGTGCTCTACCGAGGCACCTGCCGTAGGCTACTCTACGGTGTATCCTCTGAGCATGTTCCTTCGCATCTTCACCGCCCAGGTCATCATTCTTCTCTGCTGCGGAGCATGACGCAAATAGACATCCTTAATAAATAAATTAATAATAAACGTACACAAATGAACAAATTCAGTTTACTGTTAGGCACCCTGTTGCTTGCCGGCTCATCGCTGATGCATGCCCAAATCGAGCAGAGCATCAAGATCAATGAGGTAATGACAAGCAACACGGCCAATCTGCAGGATGAATATGGTCAGCGTGAAGCGTGGATAGAAATTGCCAACGTATCGTTTACCACCTACAACATCCGTGGCATGTTTATTACCACCGACCGCTCCGTTCTCGATCCTACGATGAGCGTGCCAGAGCGCATGAAGCGCATGAGTGCCATTCCCAATGGCGAACCTCGCACTTCTTTGGGCGGTCGTCAGCACCTGCTCCTCTATTGCAACAGCTTGTCTTCAAAGGGTTCGCTGCATCTCAGTGTGAAAATCGACCCTGAGCAGCCAACATGGGTCGGCATCTACAGTGGTAATGCCACCGAGCTTATCGACTCGGTAACGGTTCCCGTCATCGCAGCCAACACGTCGTACGCACGCCAAAAGGACGGTTCGGCAACTTGGGTAGTAAAGAAAGCCGACCAGGTGACGCCAGGCATTTCAAACTTGACCGACGTTGTCGAGACAAAGACGGCAAAGCTGAAGCGTGAAGACCCTCATGGATTTGGCATCACCGTTCTTGCCATGGGCATCGTGTTCTTCTGCCTCGCCCTCCTTTTCGTGTTCTTCACCCTCTTCGGCATCTTCATGCGCCACCGCTCTACAGTGGCCAAGATGCAGCCCGTTAAGGCCGGCGTGAAGACGGTTGAGAAGACCAAGGAGATAGGCCACAAGACAAATGTCATTCTCCAGGACGGCCTCAAGACCAAGGGCATCGACAAGGAGGTATATATGGCAGTCATTGCCATGGCCCTCAAGCAATACCAGGACAACGTACACGACGTTGAGAGTGGTGTCATAACCATCAAGCCTAAGAACACCGACTGGAACATGGAATTGCCTCAGATGACACAGTTCCATGAATAATGTCAAGTTGACAAGTTGACTGTTGACAAGGTGACAGGTTATCTGTTGACAAGGTGATAAGTTATCTGTTGACAAGGTGATAAGTTATCTGTCTTGCACTACAGTCGATTAAACCATTAACTTGTTTACTCGTTTACTTGTTTGCTCGTCAACTCGTTTACTCGTCAACTAAAAAAAATAATTAAAATATTAAAGTATTAAAGTATTGAAGACAATATGAACAAGTTTGAATATAAAGTACAAGGTGTTGACTACGAAGTAGAAATAGAAGAAATGGAAGGCAACATCGCCAAGGTGTCAGTCAACGGCATCCCATTCGAAGTCGAGCTGAAGCAGCCCATCAATCCAGCCAAGGCCATCACCCGTCCTAAGGTGGCAATACCAGTGGCACGCCCTGCTGCCACAGCAGCTCCTGTAGCCGCAGCACCGGCAGCTCCCGCAGCTCCGGCAGGTGCAGGCACACCTGTCAAGGCTCCACTGCCAGGCACCATTTCGGCCGTCAACGTAAAGGTTGGCGACAAGGTGAATGCCGGCGACACCGTTGTAATACTCGAAGCTATGAAGATGCAGAACAACATCGAGGCCGAAAACAGCGGTACAGTAACGTCTGTTGTAGTAAACCCCGGCGACTCAGTAATGGAAGGCGCCACATTGATAACCATCGGTTAAAAGACTTCGAAATATGGGATTCACACAATTTATAGCAGAGAATTTCAACGAGTTTCTCACCTACACCGGCTTTGCCAATGCCACGGCGGGAAATCTCATAATGATTGTAGTAGGTGCCATTCTCATCTACCTCGCAATCAAGAAAGACTTCGAGCCTCTGCTGCTCATCCCCATCGGACTGGGCATCATCCTCGGCAACATTCCCTTCCGTGCCGACGCAGGACTCGAAATAGGACTCTACGAGGACAACTCAGTGCTCAACATCTTCTATCAAGGTGTGCGACAAGGCTGGTATCCGCCGCTCGTGTTCCTTGGCATCGGTGCCATGACCGACTTCTCGGCACTCATAGCCAACCCTAAGCTCGTGCTCATTGGCGCCTCGGCCCAGTTTGGCATCTTCGGTGCCTACATGGTGGCTCTCGCCCTCGGCTTCGAGCCTAACCAGGCAGCAGGTATTGCCATCATCGGTGGTGCCGACGGCCCAACGGCCATCTTCCTCTCGTCGAAGCTGTGCCCCAACCTCATGGGTGCCATCGCCGTTTGCGCCTACTCTTACATGGCCCTCGTGCCACTCATTCAGCCGCCACTCATGCGTCTGCTCACCACCAAGAAGGAACGCGTCATAAAGATGAAGCCAAGCCGTGAAGTCAGCCAGACAGAGCGCATCCTCTTCCCCATCATCGGACTGCTCCTGACCACCTTCATCGTGCCTTCAGGTCTGCCACTGCTCGGTATGCTCTTCTTCGGCAACCTGCTGAAGGAGTCGGGCAAGACCACTCGCTTGGCCAAGACCGCAGGCTCTGCGCTCAACGACATCGTCGTTATGCTCCTCGGCCTCACCGTAGGCTGCTCTACCCAGGCAAGCGAGTTCCTTACGCTCAACACACTGTTCATCTTCGTAGTAGGTGCCTGCGCCTTCATGGTAGCCACAGCCAGTGGTGTATGCTTCGTCAAGCTCATGAACCTGTTCTTGCCTAAGGACAAGAAGATCAACCCGCTCATCGGCAACGCCGGCGTATCGGCCGTACCAATGAGTGCCCGCATCAGCAACAACCTCGGACTCGAATACGACCGCCACAACTTCCTGCTCATGCACGCCATGGGTCCAAACGTTGCCGGCGTTATCGGCTCGGCAGTAGCCGCCGGTGCCCTGCTCGGATTCCTGTCGTAAACGATAGAGGTGAGAGATGAGAGGTAAGAGGTGTGAGATGAGAGATTACTGCACTGCACAAAATACAGAACTTGTCAAATTTCTACCTTCTACTCTCTCCCCTCTCCCCTCTACTCTCTACTCTCTATCCTCTACTCTCTATCCTCTACTCTCTAAATCCCGCATTATGTCTCCCAACATAGCCATAGTCGATTCAAACACTCTTGCAGCCTTAGGCCTAAAAAACCTGTTGCAGGACATTATACCTGTCATGCAGGTTGACACCTTCGGGTCGTTTGCCGAACTTCAGGCAAACAATCCCGAAAAGTATTTCCATTATTTCGTGGCTATGAACATAGTGCTTGAAAATCGCACTTTCTTTCTCAGCCATCGCAACAAAACCATCATTCTCACCATGTCGCACGAGTCGGCGTCGCAGGTCACGGGGTTCCACAGCCTCTGTGTCAACGTTCCCGAAAAGCAACTGCTGAAGTCGCTTCTCACGCTCGAACAGCACGCCCATGCCAATGGCCGCAACATGCCTCCCCTACCCCACGACCACTCCACCCTCCTTCCCCTCACCGACCGTGAAGCCGAAGTGATGGCACTCATAGCCCAAGGACTCATCAACAAGGAGATAGCCGACCGACTGTCCATAGGTCTTGCCACCGTCGTGACCCATCGCAAAAACATCATGACGAAGCTCAACCTCAAGAGCGTCTCAGCCCTCACCATCTACGCCGTCACCCACGGCTATGTTGACATCAACAAAATCTGAACAAACATCCGTCGGCATCTTGGCGGCAGAAGGCAGTTGCCTACTCCATGTATAATATGATTCACTTGCGGTGAGTCAATGTACCGGTACCTTCTATGTTTCAAAAAAGTTAATTTGTTGTAAATAAGGGTAAACCTACTTGATTGTAGTATGTATCTTTGACATTTTAATCGTAACTTTGCAGTACATAAATTGACTTATATTATACGGTTAAAAATATTTTGGATATGGCATCAAATAACACTGGCTCCGTCAACGGAATA
>JAQXRI010000075.1 GCA_029218445.1 Prevotellaceae bacterium
ATAAACGAAATTCAAGACGAAATAATCGACGAGTTCTCAGGATTCGACGATTGGATGGACAAATACCAACTGCTCATCGACCTCGGCAACGAACAGGAACCACTGGACGAGAAGTACAAAACAGAAAGCAACCTCATCGACGGTTGCCAGAGCCGAGTTTGGCTGCAGTGCGACTACGTGGATGGCAAGCTGAACTTCACCGCCGAAAGCGACGCACTGATAGTGAAAGGCATAGTGGCACTGCTCATCAGGGTGCTGAGCGGACATACTCCGCAGGAGATAATCGATGCCGACCTGTACTTCATCGACCAGATAGGACTGAAGGATCATCTCAGCCCTACACGCAGCAACGGATTGCTGGCCATGATGAAGCAGATGAAGATATATGCCGTGGGATACAGCTTGAAGAATTAAAAATTAAAGAATAAAAATATGTCATTAAAATGTGGTATTGTAGGACTGCCTAACGTGGGCAAGTCAACGCTTTTCAACTGTTTGTCGAGTGCCAAGGCACAGGCGGCAAACTTTCCTTTTTGTACTATTGAACCAAACGTAGGCGTGATAACCGTGCCGGACGAACGACTTACAAAACTGGCCGAACTGGTTCACCCTGGCCGAATAGTACCCGCAACATGCGAGATAGTAGATATAGCCGGACTTGTGAAAGGTGCAAGCAAGGGCGAAGGACTTGGAAACAAATTCCTTGGAAACATACGTGAAACAGACGCAATAATACACGTACTGCGCTGTTTCGAGGATGAAAACATAACTCACGTGGATGGAACCATCGACCCCGTACGCGACAAGGAGATAATAGACACTGAGCTGCAGCTGAAAGACCTTGAGACAATAGAAAGCCGACTGCAGAAACAGCAGAAGATAGCCGCCATAGGCAACAACAAAGAGGCTAAGATAGAGGTAGCCGTACTGGAGGCATACAAAGAGGTTCTCGAACAGGGAAAGAACGCACGCACGGTGGAGTTTGAGTCGAAGGAAGAACAGGATGCCGCCCGTAACCTCTTCCTGCTGACGGCCAAGCCAGTGCTATACGTATGCAACGTTGACGAGGCTTCGGCCAAGAGCGGCAACGAGTTTACAAAGAAGATAGAGGAACTGGCACGCGAGGAAGGCGCAGAAGCCATGGTGATTGCCGCAAAGACTGAAGAGGACATTGCCGAGCTGGAGTCGTATGAAGACAAGCAGCTGTTTCTTGAGGAACTGGGTCTTGAAGAGAGCGGAGTGAACCGCCTGATAAAGAAAGCCTACTCGCTATTGAACCTTGAGACATTCATCACGGCAGGCGAAATGGAAGTGAAGGCATGGACCTACCACAAGGGCTGGAAGGCTCCACAATGCGCCGGCGTTATCCACACCGACTTCGAAAAGGGATTTATCCGTGCTGAGGTTATCAAGTATGACGACTACATACAATATGGCTCGGAAGCTGCTGTACGCGAAGCAGGAAAGCTCGGCATAGAGGGCAAGGACTATGTAGTTCAGGACGGCGACATCATGCACTTCCGATTTAACGTTTAATTAGTTGACGAGTGAACTAAAAAAAATATATGGAACTATACATACACTGGAACCCAAGCCTCACCACCATCTTCGGACTTCGATGGTACGGACTATGCTGGCTGTTGGGACTGTTGGGTGCCTACTTGATAACCAAGAAGTTGTATAAACAGCAGGGCTTGGGCGACGACAAGTTTGAGCCACTGTTCTTCTACTGCTTCTTCGGCATCATTATTGGCGCACGACTGGGCCATTGCATATTCTATCAGCCCGACTATTACCTCACGTCGGCAAAAGCTTTCGTGGAGATGATTCTCCCCATACACTTCAAGGCCGAAGGCGGCTGGAAATTCACCGGTTATGAAGGTTTGGCAAGCCATGGCGGAACTATAGGCCTGATGACTGCACTGTGGCTGTATGTCAGGAAGACGAAGGTGGGCATATGGACAGTGCTCGACAACGTAGCCATAGCCACACCCATTGCCGCCTTCTTCATTAGAATAGGCAACCTGATGAACTCTGAGATAATTGGCAAGGTTACCGACGTGCCTTGGGCTTTCGTCTTCGAGCGTGTTGACACCTTCCCTCGTCATCCCGGACAGCTCTATGAAGCGTTGGCATACGCCTTGCTGCTGTTTATCGGCATCGCCATATACAAGAAACATCCGCAGCGAGTGGGCACAGGCTTTTACTTCGGCCTCTGTCTGACCTACATATTCACGGCCCGCTTCTTCATCGAATATACGAAGGAGATACAGGAGGCTTTCGAGGCCTCGATGCCTCTCGACATGGGACAGCTGCTCAGTATTCCGTTCATCATTCTCGGAATTGTCTGCATGATGAGATATAAGAAACAAATAAAAAAATAAAATATTGAAGATTGAAAAATGGGAGCAGAAACATATAGCATGGTGCTTTGGGCGATGGCAGGCATTGCCGTGTTCGTGTTCATCGCGCTCTATTTCATCAAGGCAGGCTATGGAATATTCCGCACCAAGGCGTGGGGACTGTCCATACCCAACAAGGCGGCATGGGTTCTGATGGAAGCTCCTGTGTTTTTCGTCATGCTTTGGCTATGGGCTGACAGCGGCTATACTACAGAAATGCCTCAATTGCTATGCCTGCTGCTGTTCCAGCTCCACTATTTCCAGCGTTCATTCGTCTTTCCCTTCCTCATGAAGGGTAAGAGCCGAATGCCCATAGCCATCATGCTGATGGGCATAGTCTTCAATGTTATAAACGGCATACTGCAGGGTGGGGGCTTGTTCAGCTTCCCGCCCGCAGCCTATGCAGAAGGAGCAGCCTACCTGCTTCGTCCCAATGCCATTGTGGGCACAGTGGTGTTCTTTTTGGGAATGGCCATCAACATGCACTCCGACCATGTGATACGCCATCTGCGCAAGCCTGGCGACACTCGCCATTATCTGCCTCAAAAGGGCTTTTACCGCTATGTCACCTCTGCCAACTATTTTGGTGAGTTGGTGGAATGGACAGGCTTCGCCATCCTTGCCGCAACTCCGGCAGCATGGCTCTTTGTCGTTTGGACGGCAGCCAATCTTGTGCCACGCGCCGCTGCCATCCACCGTCACTACCGCGAGGAGTTTGGCAATGCCGTGGGAACCAGAAAGAGAATCATTCCGTTTGTCTATTGACCTGTCCGATAAAAGGCATATATGGAAAATCATCCTGTTTATATTGAAGGAGAGGGATTTCGATATGGGATTAAGGAAAATCACTATCGTCGCCTTAGGGGTCATGACTACAGTGCCCCTGGGGTCTATATGCTTACTATTGTGACTGAAGGCAGGAAGCCGTTGTTTGGAATTGTTGAGGGAAATGTCAGAGCGGAAAGACTGTCGAAAGACTGGCCTCATTTGAGGCCCTCTCCACTTGGAAAGGCTGTAGTGGAAGAGGAGGCGAAAAAGATTACCGAGGTGTATCCTATGGTGGAGCTGTGGCGCATGACAGTTATGCCCGACCATATTCACATTATTATTTATATAAGGGAAAGGCTTCCTAAAGGGAGGACTTTAGGGAATGTCGTTGCCGGCTTTAAGGGCGGCTGCAGCAGGGCGTGGTTGCGGCTGCAGAAAGAGGGCAAAATGCCACTTGCCGCTGACGCGACAAGCACGGGAGCAGGGGGTGGCACTCTTGCCGCTGACGCGACAAGCATGGGAGCAGCCCCAGTGCAAGCGACGTCAGTCGCTTGTAAAAAAACCTTTCCCTCCCTCTTTTCCCCCGGCTACAACGACCGCGTGCTGAAAAACTCACGCCAACTCCAAATATGGAAAGACTACCTCCTCGACAACCCTTACCGATTGCTCGTGCGCCACACTTTCCCCTCCCATTTCCAGCGCGGCCTGTGTATCGAAATATCAGGGAAAGAATACAGTGCCTTTGGCAATTTCCTCCTCTTGAAAAAACCGGAGAAGATGCAAGTGTTCTGCCATCGGAAAGCCCGCTATGGACAACTGACACAAGAAGAGCGCATGGCCAACAACATCCACTATCAGGCTATTGACGATGCCATCACGTGCATACCATACATGGAAACCCATGCCTTCGCCGACGAGAAAAACCGTCTTCTCGATGCTGCATGTTCCGGCATTCCACTCGTCACGCCAGGCATTTCCCCAGGCGAAAAGACAATAATGAACTTCTGTCTCGACAACCACCTGTCCTTAATTCACATACAACAAGAAGTGATTACGCCACTGTGGAAACCTGAACGACGCCGTTTCAATGCGTGTGTCGCAGGCGACCTGCTCATAATAGCACCAATGGACACTGAGGCGAAACAGGAAGGCTCTTATGCTCTTTTCCACAATCTCAACAACGTTGCAGCCTCATTTTGTGAATTGGATATGGCACAGACTACATTTAAGTATAAAACATTGTAAATCGTATTATCATGGAATCGAAATTATTCACACCAGTAAAGATAGGGCCTTTGACCCTTCGCAACCGAACCATACGCTCGGCTGCATTTGAAAGCATGTGTCCGGGCAATGTACCATCAAAGCAACTGCTTGACTATCATCATTCTGTGGCGAAGGGCGGCGTGGGCATGACGACGGTGGCATACGCCGCCGTCTGCCAAAGTGGACTCTCGTTCGACCGCCAACTGTGGATGCGACCGGAGATTGTTCCCGGACTTAGGGAACTGACAGATGCTGTGCATAAAGAGGGGGCAGCCGCCTCAATTCAGTTGGGACATTGCGGCAACATGTCGCACAAGAGCATCTGCGGATGTCTGCCAGTAGGAGCCAGTGGTGGATTCAACCTCTATTCGCCAACTTTCGTACGCGGACTTCGTGCCGACGAGCTCCCGGCTATGGCAAAGGCCTACGGCGATTCAGTCCGCTTGGCAAGAGAGGCTGGTTTCGACGCTGTGGAGATTCATGCCGGTCACGGCTATCTCATAAGCCAGTTCCTATCGCCTTCGACAAACCATCGCAAGGACGACTTCGGCGGGTCGCTCAAGAACCGCATGCGCTTCATGGACATGTGTATGGACGAGGTGATGAAGGCAGCAGGCAACGACATGGCAGTACTGGTGAAGATGAATATGCGCGACGGTTTCAAAGGCGGCATGGAACTCGACGAGACGCTACAAGTGGCCAAGCGGCTACAGGAGGAAGGAGCCCACGCACTGGTATTGAGCGGCGGCTTCGTGAGCAAGGCACCCATGTATGTGATGCGAGGCGAGATGCCCATCCGCACCATGACGCACTACATGACATGCTGGTGGCTGAAATACGGAGTGAGGATGGTGGGCAAGATGATGATACCTACCGTGCCGTTCAAAGAGGCTTATTTCCTCGACGATGCGCTGCAGTTCCGTGAGACTCTGCCCGACATGCCGCTCGTCTATGTAGGCGGACTTGTGGCGAGGAAGAAGATTGACGAGGTGCTCGACCTTGGCTTCGTTGCAGTGCAGATGGGACGCGCCCTGCTCAACGAGCCTGGCTTTGTCAACCGCATGAAAGCCGAAGAATATGCGCGCTGCAACTGCCGCCACAGCAACTACTGCATAGCTAGAATGTACACTCTCGACATGGCTTGCCACCAACACCTCAAGGAAGAACTGCCAAAATCACTGAAAGACGAAATAGAAAGTATAGAATCGAGAGGCTAAAATACGTAAAAATGGATAAGCATGAAAGGGCTTGGTGACGTTAAAAGCATAAAAGCGCAAAAACGTGATAATCAACAAGAAAAACGGGCTGTTTAACACATTTTATGGTCTTTTGTTTGTTATTATTAACTTTTTGTTTTAATTTTGTAGCGGTTTAGTCAACTTCAATAAAATAATTGCTTATGAGAAAGAATCTACTTCTAATGGTATTGCTGCTGTTTGCAGCCAATATGATGGCACAGCAGCTCACCGAGCAGGAAGCCAAGCAGCGCGCTATGGACTTCCTAAACAAGAGCAACCGTGCAAAGGGGTTCAACCAAGGAGCAAGGCAGCTGCGCAGCGTGAAGAGCAGCATGAGCAGGCTCTATGCCTTCAACGTAGATGGCGGTGGATACGTCATTGCCAGCGGAGACAGCCGTACACTGCCCATACTTGGTTACAGCGACGAGGGTGAGCTGGACTTCAACAACATGCCAGCCAACATGCAGGCGTGGCTCAAGGGCTACGAGACAGCCATTGCAGCACTCGGCGATGCCACCGACCTTGGCTCGCAGGAGCAGCCTGCCGCCAACAGGGCTGCCGTGGAGCCAATGCTGAAGACCCTGTGGTATCAGACCTTCCCCTACAACAACCTCTGCCCAGTGTTCGACGGCAATCTGAATCCCAAATGGGAAGGCCAGCGCGGAGTGACGGGCTGTGTGGCAACGGCAATGGCAATGCTGATGAAGTTCCACGAGTGGCCAAAAGAAGAGTGCAAGGCCATTCCGGCATACACCTTCTCCTACAGCGCCGACAACGTAACGTCTGAAAACATGACCCTTGAGGAATTGCCCCCAGTGAAGTTCGACTGGGCAAACATGCTTGACCGTTATTCACTTGACGCATCAACCTCCACCGACACCGAAGTTCAGCAGAACGCCGTGGCAAAGCTGATGCAATACTGCGGACAGGCAGTACACATGGGCTACACTCCCGACGAGTCGGGCGCACAAAGCGTGTTTATAGCCAAGGCGCTGGTGCAGTACTTCGACTACGACCGCAACCTTCGTTACGTCAGCCGCGCCTTCTACGGCATAGACGAGTGGGAAGACATGATCTACGGTGAACTCTCACAGGGAAGACCAGTGTTCTACGGCGGCTTTACCGACACTGGCGGACATGCCTTCACCTGCGACGGCTACGACGGCGAAGGACTCTTCCACATCAACTGGGGATGGAACGGCTACAACGACGGTTACTTCCTGCTCTCAGTGCTCAACCCATACAACAACGAAAGCGTAGGCTCGTCAAGCTCAAGTCTTGGATTCTGCATCGACCAAGATGCCATACTCGGAATAAAACCTGCCGAACCAGGTTCGCCCGAGGCTGAGGACAAGCCTTATATTGAACTGGCGCGCGACATTGAATATGATGACGAGAAACAGCTTCTGGCAATATGTATTAACCATCAGTGGCTCAAGAACGACAAGATAAACGTCGAGATGGCACTTTGCAGCATCGACGACGAGGGTAAGCTCGTCGAGCACTATGTAAGTATGCCGGGCACTATTGATTCAAAATACTACAATACATTGACCGTGCCTTTGGCAGACATCAACCTTCAGGAAAACGTTCCTACCAAACTTTATCCCGTCGTGCGCAGCACGGAAAACGGACTGACGGAATGGGTGCGCCTCACTCCCGACTCCAAATACATCTTGGCAGAGCGCGATGGCGAAGAAACAAGCATACGCCTCATGCCTGAGCTGAACATGGAAATCGTAGATGCAAAACTCTCAGTAGAACCCGCCTGCCCACTTGAGAACAACTGGCTCAACCTGCAGATAAAGAACAACGGAGAGGAATTCAGCGGCGAGATGAATGTGACGGCAGTGTATATCGGAGATGCCGGACTTGATGATCTTGGAAACATCGAAATCAATGACAATTTTGAGCAGATGTCCGTAGGAGCATATCTGCGCAAAGACTCTACCACCGACGTCAGCCTGCCTTTCACACCGGCAACCAATGGCAATGTGGCACTGCTCATCAGCCGCGGCTCTGAAGAGCCAGTAGCTGCATACCTTATTAAGGTAACAGGCGAGTTCAAGGGCTTCTACGACCTTGAGGTGACGGACTATACCATAGAGTATCCAGAGAATGACATTTACATCAAGGTCAACCTTAAGATTAAGAACAACGACGAAAACGACTGGAACAGCAACAGCAACGCCGCCCTTGGCATCTACAAGATGCTGGAGTTCAGACTCGACGACCCGGAGGCATTAGAACCAGGAGAAACAACTCCAGTTAATTTTTTAAGCATCGCAAGCGGCGAAACGGTCGAGATAGATGACAATAAAGACTATATCGACATAATGCCCATGGCAAAGTCAGTAACTCTCTACTTCGACCAAGTTATAGGCAAAAACAGGAAGAATCTCCTGACAGTGCCTCTGACAGAGGGCAGTACAGCTACAGGCGTCAACACCATCAACACCGACAGCAATGCAGACGACAACTGCTATACATTAAAAGGCATACGCATAGCAACACCTAAACGTGCGGGCGTATATATCAAAAACAAGAAAACATTATTAATAAAATAAATAAAACACAATGAAAACAAAAAAGTTCTTTTATGCTCTTGCAGCACTCTTCTGCTGCTTGTCATTAACATCTTGCGGCGACGATGACGACGATATACTGCCCGCAGAGAAAACCATTACTAAGGCGTACCTGTGCGTAACGGCAAAGCCGTCGGCAGAGCAACTCTCAGTGGCAGACCTCACATTGAAATACACCGACGCTGAAGGTAAGGAAATTACAGACGTAGTGAACGAGACAACCTGGGAGCGCAAGGTTACGGTTACAAAGTTTCCTGTAAATGCAACATTCACTTACAACTGCAAGAAAAAGGAAGGGGCAACCATCAACAGCGAGGCTTCATACAAGATGAGCCGACAGCTATTGATAAAGGTTATCGTTGACTATTCCGACGGTTCTACGGGAACCATCTGGGACGATAATATTCTCCCTTTCGATAACTACATTACAATAAATGGCAGCAAAGTAGAAAACTGGCTGACTAATCACGCCACTCTCGCCACAAAGAAAATTGCATTTGATGATAAAGGCAAAAACTTAAGTGTTAATTAATTTGAGTTGATTAAGTCAATAATAAATTCTTTATACAAGAAGTCGGACAAGTCCATTGTGGCCTATCCGACTTCTTTTTAGTAACAAAAAATGTCAATGAAGAAATTAGCGATAATAACGGGAGCTGATGGCTGTATGGGCTCTGAGATAGCAAGGGCTGTGGCCATTGAGGGCTACCATGTAATAATGGCTTGCAAAAACCTGCAGAGAGCCGAACAGAAGCGCAAGTGGATAATGTCTGAATCGAAAAACGAGGATGTAGAGATAATACCCATCGACTTGGCCTCGCTCAAGACTGTAAGGGCATTTGCCGACGAGATAAAGAGAAGGGGCGAAACCGTGGCCTTGCTCATGAACAACTCGGGTATACTGGAACAGGAAGGACGCACCATAACCGAAGACGGACTTGAGCGCACCGTAAGCGTCAACTACGTAGGACATTACCTGCTGACACGCCTGCTCATTCCACAAATGGAGCGCGGCAGCCGCATCGTTTCCATGACCTCGCTGACATACATGTGGGGACGCATCTACTTCCCATCGTTCTTCAAGACAGGATGCCGAGGATTCTTCTGGCGCATATTCCCCTACTGCAACTCGAAGCTCGCCATCACCCTTTTTACTCTCAAACTTGCAAAAGAACTGAAAGACAAGAGCATCACCGTCAACTGTGCCGACCCCGGTGTAGTAGCCACCGACATAATATACTTCAAAATGTGGTTCGACCCTATCACCAAGGCCGTCTTCGCCCCAATCATCCGCACTCCTCGCCAAGGAGCCGCCACTGCCATCCATCTGCTCTTGTCGCCCGAAGTGGAAGGACAGACGGGCACGTTCAACCTCTCGTGCCACGTGAAGAAGCTAAAGCGCAAATATACCGAGCATCCACTGATGGAGGAACTGTGGCAACGCACGGAAGACGTGGTGAGAAAATGGCTGTAAATCAAGCCTGTTGCAGCTTTGCAAGACTCCTTTTGAACACCCAATAATAGAGTATTCCCGCTACGGTAAGGCATACTGGGAAAGCACTCCATATACCTACAAGGCCAAAGCCAAGACAGATGCCGAGAAACCAGCTCAACGGCATTGACACGAGAAAATAAGAGAAGAAAGCCGCATACATCATGAGGCGCATCTCGCCAAGACCGCGAAGCGCATTGGCCAGACAACACTGGAAAGCATCGCTCAGCTGATAGAGAATGAGCGGAATGATGGTCATGGCCACAAGCTCGCAAACAAGACCGTCAGACGTAAACATAAGCCCTACGTCGTGGCGAAGCAGAAAAACGGGTACGGCCATTGTCGCCGCAATGCCTATGATGATGAAAAAGCCGCTCTTTGTGACATCGACAATGGCCCTATGCTCGCGCATTCCCACAAAATGGCTCACGCGAATGCTTATGGCCGTGGCAATGCCGAGATAGATGTTGTAGAAGAACAGCGACATGGTTATCATTATCTGATGGGCGGCAAGAGGCTTGGTGCCCGTCCAACCCACGAATATGGCAACAAGCGAAAAAGCTCCGCACTCGATGGTAGATTGTATGGCCGACAGCCATCCCAACGCGTTGACGCGGCTGAAAAACTCCTTCACCTCGTTGGCCGCAGCACTCTTCACGCCACGATAGAACACGCTGAACTCACGGCGGAAGGCAAAGACGGCGCAGAACGATGCCGCCATAACAACACGCGACAATGCCGTTGACACGCCCGCACCCACAAGTCCCATCTCAGGCATTCCGAAATGGCCGTAGATGAGCATATAGTTGCCGATGATGTTGAGCAGATTGCCCGTAACAAGCACATACATCGAGATGCGTGTACGCCCGATGGTGTCGAAAAACTGCTTGAACTGGCAGCCTACGACTACAAAGGGTATCGACAATATGTTGACCAAAAGATAGGGGCGCATCAACGGCAGCAACTCAGACGGCTGCCCCAGATGAGCCAGCGAGAAATAGAACAGCACCGACGCAAGCGTCAGAATAAGCATTAACAGCAGGTTGGCATAAAACGCCGACCGCATGACTACTCCCACCTTTTCCTTCTCCTGTCGGCCAATGAAAGGTCCGACGATAGGAGTAAGGGCAAAGTTGAAGCCCATGGCGAATATCACCGCGAGTACGAAGATGTTGTTTACGAAGCTTGCCGCAGCCAGTTCCATTGTCGAATGGTGGCCTATCATGAACGTATCGGCAAAGTTGAGCACGAGGTTGCCTATTTGGCCAACCACCACAGGTGCTCCGAGTTTCAAGAGTGCTTTATAATGGTTCAATTCAATATGCGTTTTATGTCGTTGAGTTTATTAAGGGCTTCCACGGGAGTGAGGTTGTTGATGTCGAGGCCGCGTATTTCGTCGCGTATCTGGCACAACACGGGGTCGTCGAGCTGGAAGAAGCTCAGCTGCATTCCTTCGCTCTTCTTGGCCACCTCAATGGCAGGTCGTCCTGAACTGCCCACACCGGCATTGTCGGCTTCAAGCTGTTTCAATATGGTATTGGCGCGTTTCACTATGCTTCGCGGCATTCCGGCAATCTCGGCCACATGAATACCAAAGGAGTGCTCGCTGCCTCCAGCCATCAACTTGCGCAGGAATATCACCTTTCCGTCAACCTCCTTTACGCTTACGTTATAGTTCTTTATGCGCTTGAAGTTCTTTTCCATCTCGTTCAGCTCATGATAGTGGGTGGCAAAGAGCGTACGTGCCTTCGCCTTCTGATGCTCGTGCAGGTATTCTACTATTGCCCACGCTATCGAGATGCCGTCGTAGGTTGACGTGCCTCTGCCAAGCTCGTCGAAAAGTACAAGCGACTTAGGCGTGACGTTGTTGAGAATGTTTGACGCCTCGGTCATCTCTACCATGAAGGTTGACTCGCCAAGCGAGATGTTGTCGCTTGCCCCCACACGAGTAAATATTTTGTCAACAAGACCTATGCGTGCGCTCTCGGCAGGAACGAAGCTGCCCACTTGCGCCATCAGCACTATCAGAGCCGTCTGTCGGAGCAAAGCCGACTTACCTGCCATGTTGGGTCCGGTGATTATCATTATCTGCTGGTTTTCCGAGTCAAGCATGATGTCGTTGGGCACATATTCCTCACCCAATGGAAGTTGGGTTTCTATCACGGGATGTCGGCCTTGTCGAATGTCTATCACGTCGGTCGAGTCAATCATCGGGCGGATGTAATGGTGTTCCTCCGCCGTCTTGGCAAACGACAGCAGGCAGTCGATGTTGGCTATGAGGTTGGCGTTAATCTGTATCTGTGGTATAAACTCCTGCATGGCCACTATCAGGTCGTTGAACAACTTCATTTCCATGGAGAGTATTTTCTCCTCAGCCCCGAGTATCGTCTCTTCATATTCCTTCAGCTCCTGCGTGATGTATCGCTCTGCCTGCGCCAGTGTCTGCTTCCTTATCCATGTGTCGGGCACAAGTTCCTTGTAGGTGTTGCGCACTTCGAGATAGTATCCGAACACGTTGTTGTAGCCCACCTTGAGACTCTGAATGCCGGTTTCCTTCGACTCCCGCTCTTGTATTTTCATCAGGTAGTCCTTGCCGTGGTAAGCCACTTGTCGCAGTCGGTCGAGTTCTTCGTCAACTCCGTCGCGTATCACTCCGCCCTTGTTCAGCAGCTGCGGCGAGTCAGGCTCTATCTCGCGGTTTATCCTCTCCCTCATCGACTCACACAGGTTGAGCCTCTCCCCCACCCTCTTCAGTGCGTCGTTCTTGGCATGCAGGCACGCTGTCCTTATGGGTTGTATGGCTTCAAGTGCGGTCTTCAGCTGCACCACCTCGCGCGGCGACACTCGTCCGACGGCCACCTTTGATATTATGCGTTCAAGGTCGCCTATGCGATGCAGCTGCTCGTCGGTAAGTTCGCGGAATTCCGGTTCGCGGAAGAAATATTCCACCATGTCAAGGCGGTCGTTAATGCTGCGCTCATTCTTCAATGGGAATACGAGCCAACGGCGCAACATTCTGCCTCCCATGGGCGTAACCGTCTGATCAACAACATCCAACAGCGAAGCTCCGTCGTCCTGCAGCGTCTGCACGAGTTCAAGGCTGCGCACGGTAAACTTGTCCAACCTCACATATTTGTCTTCCTCTATGCGTGCTATTGAGGTAATGTGGCCAATGTTGGTGTGTTGGGTCATCTCAAGGTATTGCAGTATGGCTCCTGAGGCCACTATGCCGTTTTTCAGGTGGTCAATGCCGAAGCCCTTGAGGTTTTTCACGGCGAAATGGTGGGTCAGCTTTCCTGTGGCCGACTGTTCGGTAAAAATCCAGTCGTCGAGTTCGTATGTAAAGTATTTTTGTCCGAACTGGTTTTCAAAGTCCTTCTTCCTTACCCTGTTGACAAGTATCTCGCGCGGCTCAAGGTTGGTCAATAGTTTTTCAATATAGTCGGGAGTGCCTTCTCCAGTAAGGAACTCGCCTGTTGAAATGTCGAGAAACGACACTCCCATTGCCGTCTTCCCGAAATGCACTGCCGCTAAGAAGTTGTTCTCCTTGTAGTTCAGCACATTGTCGTTCATGGCCACTCCTGGCGTTACGAGTTCGGTAATGCCGCGCTTCACCAGCTTCTTCGTCAGCTTAGGGTCTTCCAACTGGTCGCAAATGGCCACTCTCCTGCCCGCCCTGACGAGTTTAGGCAAATAAGTGTCGAGGGCATGATGTGGAAATCCTGCCATTTCTGAACCGGCTGAAGCGCCGTTGTTGCGTCGTGTAAGCGTTATTCCGAGTATTTTTGAAGCCACTATGGCGTCTTCGCAATAGGTCTCGTAGAAGTCGCCACAACGGAAAAGCAGCACTGCGTCGGGATGTTTCGCCTTGAGGTCGAAAAACTGCTTCATCATCGGAGTAAGTTCGTTGTCTTTCTTTGCCATAAACTATCAAAAATTTACTTGGGAGTGCAAAATTACTGAATGTTAGGCGAAAAACAAAACAAAAACAGGAAAAAAAGATAAATTTTCGCATAGTAATACATCTTATATTAAGAAATAATTGTAACTTTGCACTCACAAGGCACTAAAATAGCGAAACTTAATATTAAAATATAAATGGAATACAATTTTAGAGACATCGAGAAAAGATGGCAAAAGAATTGGGTTGACAATAAAACCTACAAGGTTGTAGAAGACCCAAAACGCAAAAAGTATTACGTGCTGAACATGTTCCCATATCCCTCAGGAGCAGGCCTGCACGTCGGACATCCGCTTGGCTATATCGCAAGCGACATTTATGCACGCTACAAGCGTCTCAACGGATTCAACGTGCTCAACCCTATGGGTTACGACGCCTATGGACTTCCCGCCGAACAATATGCCATACAAACAGGACAGCATCCTGAAGTAACCACAGTGGCCAACATCAACCACTATCGCGAGCAGCTTGACAAGATAGGCTTCTCGTTTGACTGGGACCGCGAGGTACGCACCTGCGACCCTGCCTACTACCACTGGACACAATGGGCTTTCATACGCATGTTCAAGTCGTACTACAGCCTTGCGTCAAAGAAGGCACAGCCTATAATTAAGCTCATCGAGCATTTTGAGCTTATGGGTACTGAAAACATATCGGCCGCCTGCTCCGAAGAACTGCATTTCACGGCAAGCGAGTGGAAGTCGTTCTCAGAGAAGAAGAAGCAGGAAGTACTTATGAACTACCGTATAGCTTATCTCGGCGAGACAATGGTCAACTGGTGTGCCGGTCTTGGCACAGTGCTTGCCAACGACGAGGTGGTTGACGGAGTGAGCGTGCGTGGAGGTTATCCAGTGGTGCAGAAGAAGATGCGCCAATGGTGCCTGCGCGTTTCAGCCTACGCACAGCGCCTGCTCGACGGTCTTGACACCATCGACTGGACAGAGTCGCTGAAGGAGACGCAGCGCAACTGGATAGGACGCTCGGAAGGTACTGAGATGGAGTTCTCGGTAAAGGACAGCGACGTCAAGTTCACCATATTCACCACACGTGCCGACACCATCTTCGGCGTAACCTTCATGGTTCTTGCACCTGAGAGCGAGTATGTTGCACAGGTTACTACCGACGAGCAGCGTGCCGCCGTTGACGAATACATCTCATACGTGAAGAAGCGCACCGAGCGCGACCGCATCAGCGACCACAAGGTAACCGGCGTGTTCTCAGGCTCTTACGCCATCAATCCTTTCACGGGCGAAAATATTCCTATCTGGATTTCCGAATATGTCTTGGCCGGCTACGGCACAGGAGCCATCATGGCCGTGCCTGCCCACGACTCGCGCGACTATGCCTTTGCCAAGCACTTCAACTTGCCGATTGTTCCACTTATCCAGGGTGCAGATGTCAGCGAGCAGAGCTTCGACGCCAAGGAGGGTATCGTGGAGAACTCGCCAAAGAGTGGGGTAGAGGCACTCAACGGTTTCTCTCTCAATGGTCTTACCGTTAAGGAGGCTATTGCAGCAACAAAGAAATTCGTAACTGAAAACAACCTTGGCCGCGTGAAGGTCAACTACCGTCTGCGCGACGCCATCTTCTCACGTCAGAGATATTGGGGCGAGCCGTTCCCCGTATATTACAAGGACGACATGCCTTACATGATACCTAAGGACAAGCTGCCTCTGCTACTGCCCGAAATCGACGAATACAAGCCTACAGAGTCGGGCGAGCCGCCATTGGGACGCGCCAAGAAGTGGGCTTGGGACACCGTTAAGGAAGAGGTGGTTGACAAGTCGCTCATCGACCATAAGACCGTCTTCCCCTTGGAACTCAACACCATGCCAGGCTTTGCCGGCTCGTCGGCCTACTATCTGCGCTACATGGACCCAACAAACAATAAGGCCCTCGTGGGCAAAGACGCCGATGAATATTGGAAGAGCGTTGACCTGTATGTTGGAGGCACCGAGCACGCCACAGGCCATCTCATCTACAGCCGCTTCTGGAACAAGTTCCTCTACGACAGCGGCTACTCATGCAGCGACGAGCCATTCCAGAAGCTCGTCAACCAAGGCATGATACAAGGCCGTTCAAACTTCGTCTATCGCATCAACGAGGAGGGTGCCGACCATCCTACCTTCGTTTCACTCGGCTTGAAGGACAAATACGAGGTGACGCCGATACACGTAGATGTAAACATCGTCAGCAACGACGTCCTCGACATAGAGGCCTTCAAGGCTTGGCGTCCTGAATACGCTAACGCCGAGTTCATACTCGAAGACGACAAGTACATCTGCGGATGGGCCGTAGAGAAGATGTCGAAGTCGATGTTCAACGTTGTCAACCCCGACATGATTGTCGAGAAATACGGCGCCGACACTCTGCGCCTCTACGAAATGTTCCTTGGCCCTGTCGAGCAGTCAAAGCCTTGGGACACCAACGGCATCGACGGCTGTCACCGCTTCCTGAAGAAGCTCTGGGCACTGTTCTACAGCCGCAACGACGAGTTCCTGCCCAACGACGACGAAGCAACGCCCGAGCAGCTCAAGAGCCTGCACAAGCTGATAAAGAAAGTGTCGCACGACATCGAGACCTTCTCTTACAACACCAGCATCTCGGCATTCATGATTTGCGTGGGCGAACTGGCTCAGCTGAAGTGCCGCAACCGCCAGCTGCTGAAAGACCTCGTTGTACTGATAGCACCATTCGCTCCCCATATTGCCGAAGAATTGTGGCATGCACTTGGCGAAAAAGCATCTGTTTGCGACGCTCAATGGCCACAGTGCGACGAGAGTTATCTCGTAGAAAGCCAAATCCAGCTCACCATCTCCTTCAATGGCAAAGCCCGCTTCCAAATGCAGTTTGCCGCCGATGCCGACAACAATACCATCGAACAGGCAGTTCTTGCCGACGAGAAATCGGCGAAGTACATTGGCGACAAAAAGGTGATGAAAGTAATCATCGTGCCTAAGAAGATAGTAAATGTTGTAATAAAATAGTTGATTTCAGTTGACGAGTTGACGTGTTATATGCGAAAGCAGTAACAACTCGTCAACTTGTTCACTTGTCAACTCGTCAACTTGTCAACTAAAAGAAACAACTCGTCAACCAAAAAAATATGACCCGCGAAGCAATATTATACGAAGTAAAAGACTATGTAAACATCACCATCGGACTGATGTTATACACCTTCGGCTTCACCGTATTTCTTCTGCCCTACGAAATCGTCACAGGAGGAATATCGGGTATAGGAGCCATAATATTCTATGCCACGAAATTTCCCGTACAATACACCTTCTTCATCATCAACGCCGTGCTTATAGTAGCGGCACTGAAGATACTGGGATGGAAATTCCTTACCAAAACCATCTACGCCACCTTCATGCTCACCTTCTTCCTCGAAGTGGCGCAGGAAATAGTAAAAATGCCCGACGGACACTTCTACAAACTGCTTGGCGAAGGCAACGACTTCATGTCTCTCGTCATAGGATGTATGATAACGGGTACAGCCCTCGCCGTCGTTTTCCTTAACAACGGAAGTACAGGAGGAACAGACATAGTAGCCGCCGTACTCAACAAATTCCACAACATCACCCTCGGCAAAGCCCTGATAGCCATCGACGTTTGCATCATCAGCAGCTGTCTCTTCATCGACAACTTCGGACAAATACAAGACCGCTGCCAAATGGTGGTCTTCGGCCTCTGCACCATGGTCATCGAGTGTCTAATGCTCGACTATGTAATGTATTGGCAGCGACAGTCGGTGCAGTTCCTCATCTTCTCAAAGAAATATCAGGAAATAGCCTACGCCATAACGCGCGAAACCGACCACACTCTCACCATTCTCGACGGCCACGGCTACTGGACAGGACAACCCATGAAGGTCATCTGCCTTCTGGCCAAAAAGCGCGAGAGCCTGCAAATATTCCGACTCATAAAGACCATCGACCCTAATGCCTTTGTAAGCCAAAGCTCAGTAATCGGAGTATATGGCGAAGGATTCGACGCTATAAAAGTAAAAGTAAAGAAACAGGAAGAAAAAAAATGAAAATAGTATTCGCTACAAACAACAAGCATAAGCTCGACGAAATCCGCCACATACTCGGCGGCGAGTTTGAAGTGCTGTCACTCAACGACATAGGCTGCCACGACGACATTCCCGAAACAGGAACAACGCTCGAAGAGAACGCCCGCCAAAAAGCAGAATACATCTACAACAAATACCACCTAAACGTATTTGCCGACGACACAGGCCTCGAAGTAGAGGCACTCGGCGGCAAGCCAGGCGTTTACAGCGCACGCTACGCAGCCATCAAAAACCCTACGGCCGAAAGTCACGACTCAGAGGCCAACATGTCAACACTATTAAGTGAACTGAAAGGAACGGACAACCGCAAAGCCCGCTTCCGCACCGTCATCGCCCTAATCCTCACCCCCAACCCCTCACCTCTCACCTCACACCCCTCACCTCTCACCTCTATATATGAAGGCATTGTCAACGGCACCATCATAAACGAGCGCAGGGGAGGCGAAGGCTTCGGCTACGACCCCATTTTCCAGCCCGAAGGCTACGACAAGACCTTTGCCGAACTGGGCAACGACATCAAGAACACCATCAGCCACCGCGCCCGCGCCGTAACCAAGCTTGCAGAATATCTCACCCAATCAATCCAATAGCCCCCATGCCTGCAACGTCAGTTGCAGGTCCCAAAAAAAGAAAAAAAATGAAAAAAGCACTCCTCCTCATCCTGACTCTAACAATAGCGACAGCCGCCCATGCAGCCATTGGCGACTGGAAAATATACATGTCATACAGCGAACCACAGCAAATAGAAAGGGTAGGGGAGCAGCTCTTCGTCCGCGCCTCCAACTCTCTGTATCTTTACAACAAGGCAGACCAAAGCATACAGACCTTCGACAAGACTACAGGGCTAAACGACGTGACAATCACCAACATAGGCTGGAACACTACAGCCAAGCGCCTTGTCATCATCTACGACAACTCCAACATCGACCTCATCGACCTTCAAGGAAACGTGACAAACATCTCCGACCTCTACAACAAGACAATGACCGACGACAAAAACGTCAACAGCTTAACCATGAGCGGCCCCTACGCCTACCTCGCCACCAACTTCGGCGGCGTAAAGCTCGACGTCAGCCGCCTCGAAATTTCCGAATCCTACATTCTCGGGCTTCAGGTGAGCAAGATAGGAGTTGACAACACCCACATCTACGCCCTCACCTCACAAAACAAAGCCTACAAGGCCACTTTGACCTCAAACTTGATAGACAAGTCCAACTGGACTCAAACAACCTCATATCCTCAAAACATTTTCGCCACTGACACCTCAGCCTACGACGAGAACATCGATCTCGTGAAAACCCTAAAGCCAGGAGGTCCGAAATACAACTACTTCGGATTTCTTAAGATACACGACAACAAACTCTTTACATGCAATGGACAAGGTTGGGATGCCAAGAAGCCAGCTTCCATACAAATATTTGACATCAACAATGATGTTTGGACAACATATAACAATGAAGGGATAGCCGACAAATTGGGTGTCAAATATCAAGATATTATGACTATAGATGTGGATCCAAAGGATACACGACATGTTGTTGCTGGTGCACAGTCAGGATTATTCGAATTTTATGATGGAGCACTGACAAAACATTGGAATAACTCTAACAGTCCTATCTATTCTCATTTTAATGTACGGCCTGGACACTTAAACTATCAAGTAATTACGTCAGTATTATACGACAACTATGGAAATCTTTGGGTAGCAAATACAGGAAGCACCAAAGGTACATTATTAAAACTAACCAATGGAAACACATGGAGCATACCAACCAACACCATAAGTGCCGAAAGGGCTGATTTCCTAAAAATCATGGGATTCGACCGTAACGGCTATTTGTGGATGTACAACAACGCCTGGGAAACAGCAGCCGCTTACCGCTACGACACCCAAAACGAGACAATCACAGAGTATTCAAAATTCACAAACGAAGATGGAATAACTTACACCAACATTGAAGGGTGCCGAGCATTGGCTGAAGACAAGGAAGGAAACATTTGGGTTGGAATATCACAAGGATTGTTTGTATTGACACAAGAATATCAAAACGACCCCGACAAAGGATTTTATCAGATAAAAGTGCCACGCAACGACGGCACGAACTACGCCGACTACTTGCTTTCAGGCATTGACATTACAGCCATAGCAATAGACAATGCCAATCGCAAGTGGATAGGCACAAACGGCAATGGAGTCTATCTCATAAGCTCAGACAATATGGTGGAAGAACATCATTTCACTACCTCAAATAGTTCTCTCTTGTCTAACATAATTCAGAGTATCACCATCGACAATAATAGCGGCATTGTTTATATTGGCACTGAAAAAGGACTCTGCTCTTACCAAAGTGAAGCCACACAGACAAACGAAGTGATGGACAGCGACAACGTGTGGGCTTATCCCAATCCCGTCACTCCCGAATATAAGGGAATGATAACCATCACAGGACTCTCGCTGAACTCCGACATCAAAATAACCTCATCCAACGGCGCACTTGTAGCCCAAGGCCGAAGCACTGGCGGCTCATTCCAATGGAACGGCAAAGACCTTGAAGGCAATCGTGTGGCTTCAGGAGTATATATGGTAAATGCAGCAACGAGCGATGGCAAGAAAGGCACTGTATGTAAAGTTGTAATAGTAAACTGATGACAATGTAATAAATGATGAAAAAAATAAAACTCAACCCTCTGATTACTGTCATTATCATCCTCTCGCCAATCATTGCATACTGGCTCACACTACTTTTGCCTACATTTGACGATTGGGGTTATTTCACCACACCTGATTATGACTTTGGAGATAGTTTTTATCAACACCTAATACCACGCTACACTTACTGGCGACCATGGGATGGTATCATAGGATATGTATTAAGCCTAAAGCCTTCATGGTTTCCTACACTAAACCACATTATAGTTTACATGGCTCATTTGGGCGGAACAATCATTGTCTATAACATAGCAAATGAACTGAAGTTCAGCAGGTTTGCCTGCAACATTACTGCCCTTTACTTCTTCATCTCACCAGCCATGTTGGGTACGGTGTTAGGCATCGACTCTCCCAATCAGGCTTACGCTTCCTTTTGGGGATTACTGTCAACACTCGCCTACCTGCGTCTCGGCCGACCTTATAACTTGCTACTTTGGCTCACATGCGCCTTGATAGGAACATTTGCCAAGGAAAATGCCATTGTCTTCTTTGTCATTCCCCAAATTATAGCTTTTGCCTTTAGGCGCATCACGTTGTCGCAGGCTTTGAAAGACACCGTTTGGGCAATAGCGGTTGTAGCAACTTATTTCATATTCAGAAAATTGTTGACGACTGATGTTGTTTACATTAACGACGAATATTTTGAAAACACATTTGCACGCAAGTTTAAGAACGTCTGCGTATTCCTTGGAATGACATGGTTGCCGCTCGACTTTGTGAGCCTCGTGCATCCTCCATGCAGAAACATACCTTTAACCATAGCAACTATCCTGCTGTCATTCCCTTTCATGATAGCTGTGTTTGCAAACAAGAGCAAGCATTGGCTGAACCTTCAGTTTGCTGCTCTTATAGTGTGTTTGTTGGCAGCGGCTTCGCCCCATCTTGTCACTCTTTTCACTGCCATGCACCCTTACGCTGCACTTGGAATGGCGGCACTAATAGTGGGTTATATGGCCGACAAGTCAGAACGTACAGCCCTGCTCAAGAAACTTCTTCCAATGTTCATCTTATCATGTATTTTCATCGATTGGCATCATTGGCAAAAATCATACGAGTCAGGACTCATAGGCAAAAGAATGGCTCAAGACATTGTCAACGCCACTCCAAAGCCTGTCAATCGCGTCTTCCTCATCATCGTCAATGACGATACACCTAAATATTCTTCTTTCTGCGTCATTCCAAGGGATGCTTTCGGACGTGGAAAATCCGTTTGTGCGCTCAACGGATATGAATGGCCTAAAGACATTGAGATTGCCGACCTTGAAGAATACGAGGCATACAAGATAGACAGTATAGCTGACAAAGCAGTGGTTGACCATTACGAGGCTGTATGGCTTGTACAGGAAGACGTGGCAAAAGTAATTCGATAAGAAAGTGTAAAACAATGGAAAGAGACGTTCAATTGGATTGTTACCGCTCAATGACTATGATGTACATTGTATGCATCATACATCCAATGTTATGGTTCAGTTTCGACGTTTTCGGCTTCGACCCTACCATGCTACTCGAAATGCCTGTCATTTTCTTCATTGCAGGAGCATCAAAACATTATACACCACGCCGAACACTCGTCGAGACAATCAGAAACCGTTCGCTCCGCGTGCTTATGCCCTATTATGTCGCGCTTTGCTTCATTCTCCTTTTCATGCTTGCAGCCACACTGTTTCGCCTCTCTTTCGAAGGCGAACTACTCGACATAAGGCAGATAGGAATGTCTGGAATCATTAAACTGCTGCTTACGGGCGGCAGCCAGCACATTCCTTATTTTGGCTACACATGGTTCATTTCAACATATATGATTATCTCCTGCTCGCTGCCTTTGCAACAGTGGGCAATGGGAAAAATTGGCGGAAAGAAATATATGCTTTTACTTCTTGCATGTTTCGCATGTTGGAAATCAATGGGAATAACATCACCCGAAAACATCGTTGAAAACGTCATGAGCTACAATGTGTTCTACGTCCTTGGCTATGTAACATACAAAAGGGCAACCACAAAATGGGTTCTTGCAGCCGCAGCGGCCATTGTCTGCCTATATCTCATCATTTCTGGCATTGCCTTGCCATTCGGCAATCACAAGTTCCCGTCCGACATGGTTTACATTGCCTATAGTATAGTAAACCTTTACATTCTGACCTTTATATTCAGCCGCATAAACATAAAATATGGCACTCTTATTCGTCTGTGGAACGAAAGAGGTTACACCATATACCTCTATCAATGCATAAGCCATTTCATTGTTTACAAAATAATTGAAACATGGCTTACATCTTTCCACAACGACCTGCTGACATTCATCATAGCGGCAATATTGGCTTTCACAATTGCAACGGCACTAAGCTACATCACTATTGTGCCTGAAAAATTCATACTCAACAATATTCATAAATTAAAAGGCAAAAAATGATTTCAGTTTGCATAGCCACATACAATGGCGAGAAATACATAAGGCAGCAGATTGAATCAATCGTCTGCCAGTTGAGCCCCACCGACGAGATAGTCATCTCCGACGATGGCTCGACAGACAATACTCTTGCCATTGTAAAAGCCATTGGCGACAAAAGGATAAGAATCATCAAAGGCCCTCGGAAACACTCGCCTACATTCAACTTCGAATATGCACTGAAAGCCGCCAAAGGCGACTATATATTCCTTGCCGACCAAGACGACGTGTGGAAACCAAACAAAGTGGAGGTATGCATGAAATGGTTGCAAAAATATTACTGCGTGGTGAGCGATGCAGAAGTTACCGACAGCAGCCTTAATACACTGTTTCCTTCGCTTTACAGGCTGTTAGGGGTTAGACAGGGAAAGTTATACAACACCCTGTGGAAAAACGGCTACACAGGCTGCTGCATGGCATTTAGACGAAATGTTCTTGAAGTCTCATTGCCTTTTCCAAAAAACATTCCAATGCACGACATATGGATAGGCAATGTTGCTGCATATAAATATAATGTGAAATTCATATCAGACAAGCTTATTTTTTTCCGCAGACATAAAGATACCATATCTTGCAATGGAAAGGGAAGTAAATTCTCGTGGTGGCAACAACTGCTGTTCAGAATAAACACCATAAAGAATCTAATAAAGTTGTGAACATGAAACTGAGCATCATCATCACCATATATAATAACGAGGACACGCTCTTTCGTTGCGTAGAAAGCGTAGTGGCGCAAAATGTCGATAATTGCGAGATTATCATTATCGACGACGGCTCAACCGACGGAAGTGGGGCTTTGGCGGACAAATGGGCAAAGAACGACGAAAGAATAGCCGTTGTCCACAAGCCTAACGGCGGCACTTCTGATGCCAAAAACCACGCTTTGGACGTTGTCAAAGGCGATTATGTCACCTTTGTCGATAGCGACGACGAACTATCTCCCAACACCCTTCAGCCTCTCATGCAAATGCTTCATGAACACCCTGAATACGACATACTTGAGTATTCCGTGCTGCAAAACGTAGGAAGCGGTCACGAGTGTCCTCTCACCCTTAACAACCACCTCTACCACAATGCCCTCGATTGGCTTTCCGTTAACGGATGCAGCCATTGCTGGATGTGGAACAAAATATTCAAACGAAAGATGTTCGACAATCTCAGGTTTCCTGTCGAGCGAAGAAGATTTGAAGACATGTGGATGATGAGCGAACTGATTGCAAAGAATCCAGTTATTGCCACCACCTCGCATGGAACATACAAATACTATTTCAACGCCAAAGGTCAAATGGCGACAATGACCAATCACTGCGCTTTAATTAATTCACAGATGGACATTATCCACAAACACTCCATCAACACTCGCGAAAAGCGTTGGCACAAGCTCTATATGGACATCTTCAACATTCAGCTCTACGTATATGTTCAGACAGGGCAGATCTTAATTCCCTCGCAAACGGTAGTACCACGCTTTTATGGCGGCATTGCAGGCCTCATAAAATCGTTGGCACTCGACATTCTTGGGCTTAGGCTTTCCTGCAAATTATTTAAAGTGTTTCGAAGGTTGAACAGTAATATATAAAATAATAGTAATGAAGAAAATCTTTCATATATCGTTGTTTTTTATCATCCCATTGCTTTCATTCTCCCAAACACAATGGGAAAAGGCAATTGACAACTATACCGACCAGTCGCTGCCATTGGTAAACGTTTCTGTTGATGTTGAAAAACTATCGAAAGAAAACTATATAAAAGGTGAAATTACAATATATGACAAAGAAAAACGAACAGAAGACAATGAACTTGCCAACTTCTTTTGCAAGGTAAGGTATCGTGGCTCTTCTTCGTTGAAATATGACAAAAAGTCGCTTGCCATTAAACTTATTGATGTAGAAGGCGAAGACCTTGATGCCAATGTCTTTGGCATCAGGAAAGAGAACGACTGGATTCTTGATGCTATGGCCATCGACAGAATAAGAATGAGAAACAGGGTGTTGTTTGATATATGGAACGATATTAGCAAGACACCATACGAAACTGATTTCAATGGCAGAAACGGCACTTTAGGTCAGTTTGTCGAACTGTATCTTAATGGCGAATACCACGGATTATATTGCATGACAGACAAAATCGACCGCAAACTATTAGGCCTTAAAAAAGCGAAGGAACAAACCGACGGAAGCATTTATGTAAGGGGTGTCATGTATAAAGGTGATGCATGGACAGATGCAACGAGACTCTCGAGTTATGACAGCAAAGAACCATTTGACACCGAATTGTGGAACGGTTGGGAACTTCAGCATCCTGACGATTATCCTTGCCTTGAATCGTGGAAGCCGATTGTTAATCTGATAGACTTTAGCAACACAGACATTATCTCGTTTAAAACCAATTATCGTAAATATTGTTATCATGATAATGTAGTTGATTATGCGTTGTTCATACTCGCATACAACATTATCGACAATTGTATGAAAAATACGTTTTTAAGTTGTCCCGACATTAACGTGAACAATGTGTTTTTAATTACTCCATGGGATCTCGACTGCTCCATCGGAGGATTGTATGACGGAAGTCATTTTGAATATTATATGGATATTAATACTTTGATAAACAATAAGTTGTATTACAATTTATATGAAAACAACATCGACGACTTTCATGGGACAATGAAGAAAAGATGGCAGGAATTGTCGTCAAACACAATGTCTCCCGAGTCGTTCAACAGGCGTCTCGACAATTATGCCCTCTCATTCAAATCATCAGGAGCTTGGCAGCGAGAGTGTGAAAAATGGAACAATAATCCTGTTCCGTTGAACATTGACGACGAATTGGATTATGTAAAAAACTGGTACGCCAACAATGTCAATGAGCTGAACAAATTGTTAGGCGTTTCATCAGGCATTAATAAATTGAACCAGAATGTTAGCAATATAGAAGCCAAAACATATACAATAGATGGAATCATGCGTTCAGCCAACAACAACAGTGTAATAAACATTTCATGCAAGAAGAAATATATTAACAGAAAAGGAAACTGTAAATAATCATAAATCAATTATTTGCATCCACTTTCCGAAAACGTTTTCCTTCAGGTAGCGTTGGCCTACGTTGAGGGCATTGGTGCCGTATTCCTTTCTTAATGCTTCCGACGATAGCATCTTCTCCATTGCATCACTAAACAGCCGGCAGTCGTTTTGCTTTACTAAAAGTCCGTTGTGTCCGCTCGTCACAACGTCGCTTGCACCATATTTAAAGTTGAATACAACTGACGGCAAGCCACAAGATTGAGCCTCAATAAGGGTCATTGGAAGACCCTCGTAGCGTGAGGTCATCAGGTGGAGGCTATATTGCGGATAAACTTCCATAATGTTGTCGTTACGGCCGCAGAGCCTTACCTTATCCTGCAGCTTCAAAGTATTTATTTGCTGCTGCAACTGCTCTCTCATAGAACCTTCACCATAAATATGAAGCTGCCACTCGGGATATTGCATGGCAACTGTCTGCCAACAGTTGATTAGAAGGTCAAAGCCCTTCTGATGTTCAAGCCTTCCAACGGCTATTGCCTTCTTTACGCCATAGTCAACGACGTGTTGAGTTGCACTGTTAATATAGTTTGGTATTACGTTTACTTTTCTTGCGTATTTAAATTCACAGGCATCATCCTTTGTTAGGCAAATTATTCTTTCAGCCGATAATTCTGTGAGAAAAAACAAACGATTGAATGGATTGAAAATTCTTGCCAAATGCGACTCGTATATCTTCCTTGCCTTAGTGAGGCAGAAGGGCAGAAGTATAGCTCCAAGCGTTGTGGTAAAGAATATTATGTCGGGATTGAGTTTTCTGACGGCTCTATTCAGTCTATACACGGCAATAAACATTGTCTTTAAACGACTTAATAACCTTACCAAAGCATTATTCGCCCTTTGGGCAAAAGGAACATCAAGCTGTATGAAACTTACGCTTTCATGCAGCTTGTAGCGTTGTGGGCGGCTGTCACGATAAACGGTTATCAGCGTAACCTCATGCTGTAACTCCGTGGCAAGCGTGTTTGCCTTGTCGCTCACAATGCGCTCAACGCCACCGTTTTCCGAGAAATCCTCTACTACATATACTATTCTCATTGCCCTATCTGTTTTTTTTCTATCCTCAACCTCAACCAATTGCATAACTCATTTGTAAAATGCGACAATACTACAAGTAGTGTCGTAAACAATAAAAAATGTATCGTGGATTGGTTGTCAATGCCTAAACTTATTGATATACTATTGAATATCCTTAGCACTGGAGCATGTATCATATATATGACGAACGAGATATTGCCCAACCACAACATTACCTTACACCGAAGACACCTCGACATTACACCACAGCTCTTGTCAGCCATTGCAAAAAAATAAACAAACAGTGGTATTGCTATCCAAAACAACGATGCGGTTCTTACTCTTTGGGGAAGGTGAGGGTAGGCGAGGGCGGTGGCAACAACCAACATTAATGCCGACAATTCTAATGTTGAAACCACAAGCGGTGAACTGCCATTGAGCCTATTCCTTAACGAAACGCCTTTGTCAGACACATACATCTTATACAGCAAAACGCCAATGGCGAAATCCAAAAGTCTCGTCAATGGATTGGCATACAATATAGGATTGACCAAATGAGACGGCAAAAGGCACATCAGACATATATAAAGACACAACAAAACAATACCGAATGACAATATTTTTCCATTGCCTGCACGTAATATGCACTTGTTCAACGCAGAAAATACCAAATAGAAAAACATTATGTCACACAGAAACCACGACGGACTATTGGCCACAAAATAAAAACTGTCGGCAGGAACCCAACTTTGCAGCAAAAGGGCATTTGCAACGGCGGCAACTGGGTCGCAGTATTTCCCAAGCCTCAAGTCAAGCACAAACATCATCACGAATGTCACGACGTGCAATGGATAAATCTTTATCCACTGCTTCACTACGAATGGCCTTGTGCTGAACGAACCGTCAGCTATCCTTTCACTATACGCCAATGAAAGCACAAAACCACTCAAAATGAAGAAGAACGACACACCGCATTCTCCTCCAAAATCAAAACTCTGGCCTATGTAGTGCGACAACACTACAAGCATAATGAAAACAAACCTAAGCGACTGTAATGTGCGTATCATATAATAATATTTTCGTACATCGCCAAATACTCCCTGCTCACCTTCATGTAGTCGTGATGCTTCCTTACGAAAGCTATGCTCTCGCGCGACAGGCGGCTTACCATTCCGGGCGTGAGCAAGGCCTCGCTCAGCACTCTCAGGTTGTAGTTGTCCTGTTCAGGGCGCACGTTTATAATCGGACGCAGCTCACTCTCGCCAATGAAGTCGTAATATTCCTCCTCGCCTCCGCCTATCACCACCGTGCCGCGAGCCATGGCGGCAAGCGAGTTCATCGACGGAGTGTAGGAATACAACTGATCAACCAACACGTCGGCCTCTGCAAGCATACGGCAGTAATCGCCGTAAGGCACGTCGTAAACTTTTTTGGTCACCACCTTGTCGGGATGTTCCGCTGCTATCCTGTCCACAAGATTGGCTATTATGGCAGCACCCTTTATGTAATCCCTACGCGATTGTATGCCTACAAGCACTTTTATGGGCCACTCTGTGCCCTTAACATCACTCTCTGAAGGAATCTCCATCGGCAGCGGCAGATAATGCAGCCTCTCACGATATTCCTCCCTGTCGTAATATTTGTAATATTCATAAAGACATGCGGCAAAGGCGTCCACATGGCTGTTTACATGCCTGAAACAACTAACAAACTCCGGCAGCTGCTGCTCTTCCATTCTCCATCGGTTCGCGTCAACATTAATGGGCTTTGTGCCAATGTGGGTGTCCGAATAGGCAAGTACGCCCTTCGCCTGAGCGTCGAAAACGACATTGTCGTCGCCCCAACAGCCCCTTACCACCCGCTTGTTCCACCGCTTGATGAAGCGGAAGAAAAGCTCGTTCCACTTCAATTTCAGAGGCATAGTGTGGAAATCGTTCATCTGAACGATGTCGTTGCCCACAAACAACTTAATATGGCTCAATATTTTCCATATAACCTTCAGCCCGCTCAACTTACCCCAGCGCATGTTGCGGCTCACGTCTATGTCACGCGGACAGTCTCTCACACACCCGGCCGACACCAGCGTCACCTCGTGTCCCAACTCCTCAAAGCCCCTCCTCAGAGTACTCTGCACAAAACTCGCCTCGCCCAACAGCAATATCTTCATGATGCAAAAACAGTAAAAATAAATCCAACCTCCGTGCCCGCAACGTCAGTTGTGAGTGAAAAAAAAATGTCCACCTGCCGAAAAACCTCAGTACAGATGGACAATATCTTCTAATAAAAAACCACGTCCTTACTCTACCGAGAAGTCAAAGCCGAAAGGCTGAGCCTGGAAGTACTTGTTTGACAAGCCGCTCTTGTAGAAGAAGCAATATTCGCCCGGCTCAAGAGGCTCTGCAAAGGTCACCTCAAACGTGTTGTTGTTTATCGTGTTTATCTCAAAGTTCACCATCTCGCGCGTGCTCGCGTTGCTGCCGCTGAATCCTGCAACGGTGTAAGACATCGACGTTGGGAAAATGCGCCTTCCGCCCTTCTTGTTATCCTTCACCGTCATCTTGATGAGCTGAAACTCGTTGGGACTCTGAATGTCGTTCATGCACATCTCATACCAGTTGGCATGCTCAGAATTGAAGCTCTCGTTCTCAGCCTTCTTGAAGAAAAACCTGAACACCGGCTGTCGGCTTGTCACTATCTTTGCCTTCGATCCTGGTATCATCAGCTTCTGAATGTCCTTGCCCGACGATGCCATCAACGTAAGTCCCGCTGTTACACCGGCCGCCTCGGTTCCGCTCACGTTCCTTCCGCTCACTAAAGTGCCCACGCCATACGAGGCACCGGCTATTGCAGCCACCGTTCCGAGGTTGAATCCCTTCTGCTCCTTCTCGAAGTTGGTGCGATATATTTTCACCGGCTTGCCGCCACCTACAGGATTCCACAATATCACGCCCTCATAGCCGTTATCCACCTTGGCTATCTTCTGCAAGTAGGAAGTGAGGCTGCTGTCAGCTCCCGCTGCCTTCAGTTGACGCATGAAGTTGATGTCGAAAGTTATCACACGCGTCGTACTGTTCTCGATAGCACCAATAATTTCCTCAGACGTGAAACCCTCTTTCAGCAGGTCAAGCACCGTCTGGTTGTTCACCTCATCGTTCTGTGCATTTGCCGAAACCAGCGAGCAGATGAACATTGCAATAATAAATAGTCCCTTTTTCATAATAATTGAAATAATTAAATAATGTGCTGCAAAAATAACCTTTTTTTCTCTTTTATGAAAGAAAAAAGGTTTTTTTTTCTGCAATACTCTATATTTTAACTTATTTTCATATTACTGAAACTCTACGTAACTATTCAGTTGTTATCTAAAAATGAGCCTACAAACACTATAGAGATTTTGCAAAGGTCGAGAAACGACGGAGAATTTGGTTCTGTGCCAATTCTTCCACGTTATCAATCTTTGGTTAATCTCCTGCTGCCGAGCCACATCTTCATCCGAAGGCTTCTGACATACATCCGAAGCCTTCTGACGTACATCAGAAGCTTTCTGACGTACATCCGAAGGCTTTGAACGGAAAATTTCAAGGAAAGGAATGAATGAGTTCGACTAAATTCAACCATCATTATAACAGCCTACAATCGACGAATTGTTTTAAACCGTCAAATCGCCGATGTAGGGGCGGGAAATTAGTCGAACTCACGTTAGTTATATAGACAATTCCAGCATTCTCTTTATCGGCTTCACCGCCTCTTTTGCCACTTCCGGCTCTACCTCCACCGACGGCCACTCATGCTTCAGGGCGTTGTAAATCTTCAAGAGCGTGTTCATCTTCATGTAGTCGCATTCGTTACAACTGCATCCAGCGCCGCCTTCGCTTATCTCAGGCGGTACGGGGTGGAACTGGGTGGTGGGGCAGGCGCGCTGCATCTCGTGCAGGATGCCGGCTTCGGTGGCCACGATGTATTCGTTTTCGGGGTGCTCGGTGGCGTATTTCAGCAGCACGGCGGTGGAGCCTACAACGTCGGCGGCGGCCAGGACTGGGCCTTTACACTCTGGATGGGCAAGCACCAAGGCGTTGGGGTGCTGCTGTTTCAGCTTGGCTATCTCGGACACTGAGAAACGCTCGTGTACGTGGCAGCCGCCGTTCCACAGGAGCATCTTCCTTCCCGTCACCTCATTTATATATGAACCGAGGTTGTAGTCGGGTCCGAATATCAGCTTCTCGTCCTGTGGGAATGTATCCACTACCTTCTTCGCATTGCCGCTGGTCACTACCACGTCGGTCAGTGCCTTCACGGCGGCAGTGGTGTTGACGTAGCTCACCACTTTGTAGCCGGGATGTTCCTCCTTAAACTTCTTCAGGTCGTCGGCCTTGCACGAGTCGGCAAGCGAGCATCCGGCGTTGAGGTCGGGAGCGAGCACAAGCTTGTCGGGACTTAGTATCTTGCATGTCTCGGCCATGAAGTGCACGCCGCACATCACGATTATTTTGGCGTCGGTCGCGGCGGCCTTTTGCGCCAGTGCCAGCGAGTCGCCTATGAAGTCGGCCACTTCCTGTATTTCGCCTCGTGTGTAGTAGTGGGCCAGGATTATGGCATCCTTTTCCGCGCAGAGTTTCCTAATTTCAGCCTTCAGGTCAGTGCCTTCAGCCGCAGGTTCATCAATAAACCCTTTCTTCTTCCATTCTTCCTTTATCATTGCTTTATTTATTTTGTTTTTAATTGTCTTTTTAATATTAAGTGAGTTCAATGAAACCCAACAGTCAGTAAACAACTCGTCAACTTGTTTACTCGTCAACTATCATAAATATATTCTTTTTTTCTTTTTTTTAAAAAATAGAATTTAAAGTATGATGGTGTGTGGATTGGTGAAAAAGTTTTTGGGCTTTTCCTTGGCCATTTCAATGTCAACACGGGGTGATGAGTTATCTACACTAACGGTTTACATCTTTTGTCTGACTCTTAGTTCAATGGCTCAGTTATCCACATTTTTGTATTTCGGTGCAAAATTAATAAGTTTATATCTTTTTCCATCAAAAAAGTGTTGAAATCTTCATAAAAACTTAATAATAACTATGTTGATAACCCTCTTGGCGGGGCTTCGAAAGGGTAGAGTGTGGATTTGTGGATAACTTTTTTGCGTTATCCACACGGTTATCCACATGGTTGTCAACAGTGGCGTTTTTTGTTTCAAACGAGTTTCAATATAGCAGCAAATATGCAAAAAAGCATTAATTATGGTGTTTTTTTTATTATTTGATAAAACTTTTGCTCTTTTGGAGTGTCGATTTGTTATTTTTTTCTTATCTTTGCGGCTGATAATTATCATTTTAGGCAAATAACCCTTACATTTAGTATATACAGAAAGATAAAATAATGAGTGACGCATTGTTAAACATAGCTCAATCATTCGCAGAAGAATATTGCAGCAATGCCGTTTATCCTGCTCATCTTTTCAAGGCAGTATTGCACAAAGATGTCGGGTTGGTGAAGTTTGTCGAGGTAGAACTCGACAAGGACTACTATTATCTTCAGGACTGGGCCGACGTGCAGATGCAGCTTGCGCCAAGGGCGGTAAGGCCCATGCGCAACCTCGAACTGTCTGACGAGGCGCAGAACGTGATGGACGAAGCCGACGAGTACAAGCTGAAGTTTGGCCTCGACGAGACTAATGCCGTGTGCATCTTGGCGGCGTTGGTCACTCCGGGTGTGGGTTTCAGCTTCGACCAGCTGAAGACGCTGCCCCTCACGGCGGCCGAAATCAGCGAGAAGATGGGCGCTGGGGCAGAGGTCTCTACGCCGTGCTACGAGCCACAGCCGGGCGTTGGCCCCAAGGGCAGCACGTCGGGTGCCGACGCTTACCTTATAGATAAGGTGAAGCAGGCGCGCGAGGGCAAGATAGGCGTGATAGTGGGTTTTGACAACGAGCTTGAGACGGTGTTTGAAACGCTTGGCAGAAAGTCGAAGTCCAACCTTCTCATCACGGGCGAAGCCGGTGTGGGAAAGACAGCCCTGCTGGAAGCCTTCGCCACACGCATGGCCAACAACGAGGTGCCCGACTTCCTGAAGGACGCCGCCGTATTGGAGCTTGACCTTGCGGCAATAAGTGCCGACGCGCAGTATAAGGGCGAGGTGGAAAACCGTTTCAAGAGCGTCCTCCAGGCCATGAATGAGCGCAGAGGAAGCGGCAGTGCGGTACTCATTATTGAGAGCATCGACAAGCTGTTTGACAAGCAAGGTTCGCTCTACGGATGCTCTTCGATGCTGAAGCAGGAGCTTACGCGTGGACAGCTGCAGCTGCTCTCGACGGCCAGCATCGACGGATTTACCAAGAACATTGAAACCGACAAGGAGATGACCAGCAAGCTGGAGAAGCTCACTGTTGAGGAGCCTTCGGCCGACCTGTGCCTTGAGATACTCAAGGGCGCACTGCCCGCCTACGAGCAGTTCCACAACATAACGATAGCCGACGAGGTGATGAGCGACGCCATTCGACTGGCCAAGCGCTATCTGAGCGAGAAAGCACTGCCCGACTCGGCCTTCGACCTTATCGACCGCTCGATGGCGGCACTGAAGATAAAGAACAACAAAGAGGCCGACGAGAGCCAGCGACGCTCAGAGCTTGAAACGGCCGACATGGAGGCTGTGGTGGCCAAGCAGACGGGAATACCTCTTGGCAAGGTGCAGACCTCGGAGCGCGACCGACTGTTGGGTGCTGAAGACACGCTGAAGGCGCGCGTGGTGGGTCAGGACCATGCCATAAAGAAGGTGCTCGACAGTGTGTTCGAGTCGCGTTCGGGACTTAACAAGAAGGGACAGCCAATGGGTTCGTTCTTCTTCCTCGGCCCTACCGGAACCGGTAAGACAGAGTTGTCGAAAGCCCTTGCGGCATTCCTCTTCGGCGACGAGTCGGCACTGGTGCGTTTCGACATGTCGGAGTTTAAGGAAGAGCACTCCGTGGCATTGCTCTACGGTGCGCCTCCGGGATATGTGGGATATGAGGAAGGTGGACTCTTGGTAAACAAGATACGTCAGAACCCCTATAGCGTAGTGCTGTTCGACGAGATAGAGAAGGCCCACAAGTCGGTGTTCGACCTCTTCCTTCAGATTCTCGACGAGGGCAAGCTGCACGACCGTCTTGGCCGTGTCGGCGACTTCTCCAACGCACTTATACTCTTCACGTCAAACATTGGCAGCCAGTATATAGCCAAGAAGTTCCAGGAAGGCGTCATCCCGACCAACACCGAGATGATGGACATCATGCAGCAGCACTTCCGTCCTGAGTTCCTTGCCCGACTTACCGAGATTGTTCCGTTCTCGCCCATTACCGAGCAGACGGTTGTCAAGATATTCGACATCCACCTCAAAGGTCTCTTGAAGCTGCTTGCCGAGCAGGACATGAAGCTCGAAATGGCCCACGAGGTAAAGGCCAACATAGCCATGCGCGGCTTCGACCCACAGTATGGCGCACGCCAAATCATCGGCAACATACGCAAATACCTCCGCCACCCGCTGTCGAAGCTGATAATAGCCGGCAAAGTGAAGGGCGGCGACACCATTGTGGCCAGCCTTGATGGAGATGAGATAAAGTTTGAGGTGAAATAAGGAAGTTAAACCTCCTTACCTTTCTCAAAAAAATAGAAATACATTAATAACAACAATAATAAAAAAGCAATAAACTTATGGCAATAAGAGAAAATTTCATCTCTATGGCTCCCGATGAGGAGTCAAGTGCAAAAGTGTCGTTGATTGACAACAACAAGACTCTGATGATTGACCAATACACATCAGACGTCGAGCCAGGCAATCCTGAACTGGTAGAGGACATCCGCAACATTAACGATGCCTTTGAGCATTTCAAGCCAAGTGTTGAGGTTGACTTCATCGACGAGGAAGGCGGCTCAGTAAACGAGAAGCTCCACTTCTCTGAAATTCGCGACTTTGAGGCCAACGGCGGCAAAGGCCGTCTGGTTGAGAACAGCGCATTCCTCTCGGGCGTGAAGAGCAAGATAGACACCAACGTGAAAATTCGCAAGAGCATCGAGCAAAACCGCAAGCTGCGCGACATTCTGAAGGAAGCCGGCTCGCGCGCCGAGCTGAAGCAGATGCTCGAAGCTATGTTGGAAGAGTTGGGAGAATAGAATAAAAATTAAAAAAATATAAGAAAATGGCAGACACAGAAATGCAAAAAGCACCTCAGGCAGCCGTTGAACAACAAGGCGCAGCCCGTGAGGCAAAAGTACAAGATACTTCAAAGCTGTTGGCTTCGTTTGGCGGCTTCAACGCCATTCGCGGATTCCTTCCCGACGCCGACAACCTCAATCCGGCACGTAAGGCAGCCAAGAACGTGTTCCTTACCGACAAGCGTTTCGCCGACAAGCGCGAGTCGCTGAAGAAGGATATCAAGGGATGGCTCGCACTGCTCGACGAAGACCACTCTACGGCTACGGAGTTTGCCGAGTCGTGCAAGGAAAAGGAAGAGAAATACACCAACGTGCTCAAGCAGGGCATTACCGACGCCCTCTACGCCACACAAAACCTTGAGCGTTCTTACCGCGAGCTCGACTCGTTCTTCAAGACGGCCAACACCGACAAGGTGAAGAACCTGCGCATCATCAACGTGGTGAAGGAAGACATTGCCGACCCCGACTCAGGCTTTGCCGGCGAAGTTGAAAACCTGCTGCGCAACGGCTTCGACCGCCTCTCGCTGAAAGACTGCTACAGCCTCGTCTGCATTCCTGGCAACGTGTTCCAGGACAAGGTCACACTGCTGCAGTGGGCTAAGATAGCATTCAAATACAAGGTGATGCTCATAACCGACCATGCCGACGAATACTCGTTTGACGACCTCCAGGCCAACACCGAGATTTACAAGGACAGCGATGCCGAGCTGCAGAACGTTATCATGACGGCCAACTGGATTGTAGGCCGCGACGCCGAGAAGATGTCGGCCGACGAGGAAGACGCCAACGCCTTCTACATCGCACCATCGGCAGCACTCTGCGGAAAGCTCTACGACGAGACGGCCAACATGGCCCAGGGCGCAGGCGGAAAGAAATACGGTACGATTGACGGCGTGAAGGGCGTGAAGCTCGACCTGCTGAAGAGCGAGATAGCCGCACTGATGGACAATCAGGTAATACCTATGGTATATAGCGAGGGACGCGTGATGGCATTCAACAACACCACTCTCTACAACGGCGACAACACCGCTATGAAGGAATACCCCATCGTGCGCGTGTTTGACTGGGTGAAGAAGGTGCTGATGAACTTCGTTCACGAGGTGGCACTCGAAAACTGGGATCCCTACAACTCTCCAAAGAACCTCAAGGCAAAGATTCAGGCCTTCCTCAACGAGTTTAAGGGTTATGGCAACCTCTTCCAGAACTATGAGATAAAGGAGCCTACACAAGACCCAATTACCAAGCGCATCACTTGCGACATCAGCCTCACTCCATTCTATTCGGCCAAGAACTTCATCATCAAGGTGAGCGCCGACAAGAAGGACAAGGAAGCTGCAATGGCTTGATGATTTAGTTGACAAGTTGACGAGTTGTTTGCAAGTTGACTTACATATACCGCTGATTGTGGCGGGCGGACCAATGTGTCCGCCCCTACAACGGGCGGCTTTTGAAAATTGAATATTTGAAAAAAAATAAACACTGACTTACGATGAACATCATCGCCCACCTTCAGTTCGGTGACAACGAAACGCAGCTCTACAGCAAGGAATACCTCGTGGTGAAGTGCCGCACGCATGTACACCGTTCACACAATTCCTTCCACCCCGACAGCGAGCCAACATGCGAAGCCATCGAGGTAACCGTGGTGTCGCCACACAAGGACGACCACTATCTCTACGAGTGGTATCTTGCCAACCTGAAGTCAAGCGGCTGCCTGCAGTTCGACATCGACGACGTGAGGCGGTCGGGAGGCGAAGTGTGCAAGCGATACCTCTATTTCGAGGGAGCGCAATGCTTCTCCATACACGAGAACTACGACATACAGAGTTCAAGCCGCCGACTGCTCACTCTCTACATCACCGCCGACCACTTTACGGCCGACAATGTGGGCATAGGCAGCGACATGGACGACACTTATTCATTCTGAAAAAATATATACAGTTAAGCAATAATGCCAAAATTATCTAACCATACAAAGGCTGTACTGTTTGACGAGAACATCATCGAACAGAACATTCTCCGACGCGAGAGCGCAAACGTAGTTCAGAGGCTCGACTACACGCTGAGCCGACCGCGCAACGACTTCGGCAAGCCCTACGGACGCATGTCGGGCTCAGAGATGGCCATAGTAACACTCATTGGCACCCACGACACAAAGGAATACTACGAGCGCCTTGTGAGCGACGAGAGCCAGACGTTCTCGCTCGTGTTCAACGCCATCTACGACGAAAACAACATCCTCTGCAGCTTCGACAGCGCAATGGTGGTTGAAGGCTACATTGTGGATGTCGTAGAGCTGTATGACAATGATGCGGCAAGCGAAGGCAACCAGATGTCGCTGGAGTTTTCGTTCCTTCTTACGTCGATAACCTATATTGGCGAAGATGAACGCCATCTGAGGCTCGATTTTGTTAACTGACATTTTTTTACCTATAAAATATTCTAATGGTGCAATGAAACATCTTTTAATATTTACTGATAACATAAAAAACGGAAGCTACATATCCGAAAAGCTAAAAAGCTTTTACCCCGATACTGACTTAACGGAGGCAAACTTAGTGTTTCCGGAAGGAGCGGCGGGCGAGGCAGGATATTTGCAGCGCTATGGCGGCGACAACTTCAGCAACTTGGAGTATGTGGCTCTCGGCGACGCCAACAACCCCATATACGTGAGGGAGAATAAGGGCGACACCAACAGCATTATGAAGTTTGTCGTCAGCGAAATAAAATATGACAAAAAGTTGTTCCGCCCGGGCGAAATGACCATCAAGATGTCCATCACGCCCGACAAGGACGCCAACCTCACCAACAAAGACTATATACAATATATTAAAAAGGTGTTTCTCAACGTCGCTGACGGCAAGGCCAATCCTATAACGGTGAGCGTAGTGGGAGTGGCAGGCTTTAAAGAACAGACTTTCGAAGGTACGACGATAATAGATTACCAACTGGTGAACATTGCCGTAAAGTATCTCGTGTTCAGCTTCAACCTGTCGTTAGTAGGTACAACACGCTACGTCACCCTTCAGTGCTACAGTCCCGACAAGAAGCTCGAATTGGGCAAATACAGCAAGGTGTATTGCGGCATGCAGTTTGCTGAGGAAATAGTGAAGGGCGAGATGACGTCGCGATTCATGTTCGACAAGTCGCAGATAGAATGCAGCGCCAACCGTCTGCGCAACCTCAGAATGGGCAACGAGGAATATGCGAAAATAAAGATTTTAAACGACAGTTCAACAGCCGCTGTGGACAGTACACGCGAGCTGGTGCAGCCTTATCTCGTGCAGTACAACGAGTCGTTCTACGACTTCATCAGGCGTGTGGCTGTGCGTTGCGGCGAGTTTATGTGCTACCGCGACGGCAAGTTCTGCATAGGACTGCCAAGCAACATAAAACCCAAAAAACTCACGGGCAAGCAGATTTTCATTTATCCTGACGTGACGATAGAGTCAAACATTGCCCTGACTGTTGACAGTTTTGCAAGCGACTATACAGAATCGGAGAAGTTGATAGATGAAAGAAACAAGGGTAAGAGCAAAGAAGATTTAGATAAGGAACAGAAAGAAAAGGAAAAGAAACTCTATTATGTGTCTGACTACGTAGATGACGAACAACAGCACATTCTTTGCAAAAAGAACGACTACGTCGATAGTCGCGCATGTTGGTTTTCTGCAATGGTTTACGACACAGTGTGCAAGATACTGCCTTCAGCAAAGGATCTTACCGACATTGCCTCCACCGGCGCTGCCTTGGCAAAGGATTTGATTTCAAGAGGCTTATTCAAACAATCGTCCGAAAAGAATTTCGACACCCTCGAAACTGTTTATCCAGAGGATATGGGCATCCAGCGCAAGGGGTGGGATGATTTAGGCAAAGATAAAAAAATGGAGGGATACACCATTCTCGACGAGACAAAGAAGAAATTCCTCAACCAGTTCTATTACAACATAGAGCAGGGTGAGCTTGCCGTGGAGCGTGCCAAGGTCGATATCAACTTCTCAAGCGAAGTGCCCGACCTCGACCTCACAGATGCCATTGACCTCGACGACGGTATAGCCAACTACTACATCGTAAGCCGAATGTATGGCAGTTTCATAAATAACAACAACGGCAAGGGCACCCTGAAAAATCATGCCATTGAGGTGGTACCGACCCTCGACGACAAACTAAAGCCCAATGTGGCTTCTAAGGACAGCGTAGTGGCACTGCCGCCCCACTGCGGCATCCCACACATACTGAAAGCCACGGCACAAGAGGCCGTGGTGGTTGACACTAAAGACCCTCTGCAGATAGGACGAGTAAGGGTGAGGTATCTGTGGCAAATGAACAACAAGGTGTTGTCGCCATGGATTCGCGTCCTCGTACCTTTCACTTGCGGAGGCGGTGGAATGCTGATGACTCCCGCAGCTCAAGACCATGTGATGATAAACTACACTGGCGGCAACATCGAGCGTCCTTATGTCAGCGGCTTCCTCTACACTGCGGAGCGCTTCCCAAACAAGGGAGTGGCCGCAGCCGACAAGCGAATCGACTACAAATACACTCCACGAGCCATAACGTCAGGCAACGGACACTCTATAACATTCAATGACGACACACCCAAGTCATTCATGAATTTCCTTATTCCACCGTTGGCGGCATCATGGAATATCGTATCGACTATTGATAAAGGAATAAAAGACAAGACACTTGAAAATCTAAAGGAAGAATGCGATAAGGCTGAAGAGGCATATCACGAAAAAGCAAATGAACAGAATCTGCAAAGCTGGAAGACAGCAAAAGAAAAATATAACAACGAAAAAAAGAACAGCAAATATATTAAAAAGTGGGAGGATGTGACCGCATGCCCACTCAATGGTGGTATAATATTAAAAGATGTCAACGGATTCTACGAGATAAACATGTCGGCTTCTAAGCGCAACATCAGCATAAAGAGCCCAGTGGGCGACATAAAGATGAATGCGTTTACGGGCATCAGCATAAGTGCGCCCAACGGCGACATCAACATCACGGGAAAGAACGTGAACATTAAGGCGGGCAACAACGTCAGCATAACCAGCGGAACCAACATCAAGAAAGACAACTCGAAAGACTATCTTGGCACTTGGACAACATTGGGCATAAAGCAATTTGTAACGCAATCAACAAGCCTTTTAGTCGAGGCTGTGAAAGCTGCATCACCAGCGGCAAAAGGTGTTTGGGACGAGATGAAGAACTTCACCGACTTGTCGTTCATCCGGAGTTGCTGGGAAATAATCATGCGCCCTGTTGAAGGTACACTGACATTACAGTCGAAACGCAACGTTCTCGTAATGGCTGGTGTAGGAAAGGCATGGGTGCCAACGTCACTGTTGTCAAAGGCAGGAACATCTCTGGAATCAAAAAAGCCAAGCAAATGGATTCCTTCTTTACCTACAACAAAAGTAACTGGAGAAGAAGCAAGCCAAAATCTTGACGATCAAGGTTTTGCCATCATTTCGCTGTTAAGATATACCAAGCAGGAAGTAAAGGCTTTTTACAAGAATTTCAAAAAAGATTTGGAAGAAGTTAAAACAAAATATGAGAAAATTGCACCGCATTTAAGCTCTATACCAAATTGGGCTTTCTTGGATAGTTTCAAAAAAATAATAGACATTACTAAACAAGAATCAATATTAGAGGCTGCTTGGAACAACAAGGAGGTAGGAAACTATGAGAAAGTATTGAATGTAAAAGAACTCAAATCAAAAAACAATGATAAAAAGTTAATAAGAAACGCAAAAGAATTTGCAGATACTTACAAGCAAATAAAAGAAACAGTACAGAGATTCAAGAGCACATATTGTGACGGGGACGATACTCTGTTCAAGAACCTCGAAAAACACTGGAAGAGGGAGGCTTATAGTGGGAAGGATGATTATGGTAAAGATAAGTTCATTCCGCCAGCAGCTGGCTTGGTTTCAAACAAAAAAATCATGGGCTTTGAAATAAAAAGTTATGATGACTTTAAGGCACAGGTGGTAAATCCTGCCAATTTCACTGGTGATAATGAAATCAAGACCATGAAAGTATGCATCTTTAATGTGCTGAACGGCTTCAAGGAAGCAAAATTCTTTGTTTTTGACCCTAACAGCAAGACGGGAGATGCTCTCATTAATGGTAACTATGCCGATTGGCAGGCGATGGTCAATGGAATAACAAAATATGAAAAGTCTGATGACGAGAAAGAAGCAGATGAATCGAAGAAGAAAAGGAAAGAATGGCTGGCAGCCACTTTAGGACCTGTTCTTTCTGACTTTGGAATTGAGTTTAAAGGCGACTCTTGGAGCATTCCATCAATAAATGGACTTATCAACAGGAAAGGCGCTGCAGGACCTCGAGCATTTTGCGAATATGAAGGTGCCGGCAGCATTCTAATGTCGAGCGACAAGGGTTTCACCCAAAAAATCGGCGGTAAAGGAAATGGCATTGAGACACTGTGTAATCCTGACCTTGACGCAGTAAAAACATATCTGAATAAGGTGTTCGACGATGTGGAGCCTTTGGTAATAACATAACGAATAGTGAAGGAGTAACGATATATGGAATATATTTTAGACGTATTGAAAGCCGCTCTCGACGACTACAACTCGAAAATGGAAGGCGAGCTGGAAGAGCTGCACAAGTGCAAGCGCGAGGTGCAGGAACTGAAAAACCAGATTGCCGAAATCTCCGAGAGCATAAAATATGTGCGCGACGACAACATGCTCGTCATCTCTGCGCCGAAGATTTTGATTGGCAACGTTGACCCCAACGGTGTGCTATTTCCCGGCGGTTCGGACGTGACACTGCGCGCTACAAACATTTCGCTCGAAGGCGTGGGCACTGACGAGGAAAAAGGCGGCACAATAAGACAACGGGCAGCAAGCATCAGTTCCATTGCCGTTGACCCCGGCATCGACGGAAGGGAAAGCGTTCTGCTCGACTCGTCGAGCATCGTGTTCCAGGCAAAGGGCATCACGCTGCAGAGCGAAGACAGCAAGGGCGTGTTTGTGGAGCCAGCTCCCGTAGGCAACGGACTGACACTCAACTCCGACACAAACATCAACATTCACGCCACTCCGTCAAACAAGACGAAGAAGGACAAGATAGACGCCATAAAGGCTGAACTGACCAATGCCGGCTCTGCCATAAAGGGCAGCGTGGACAAATACAAGAGCAACGTCAATGATATGTTTGAGAAGATTACAAACATTCTTGAAGAGAGCTACGAATTGTATGACTCGGAAGAGTCGGCACGCACCAACCACATGGAAATACGCGAGCTGCAAGAGACAATACAGGGAACAATCACTGCCTTGGTCAATTCGCTCAACCACTACATCGCCTCGATGGCCAACTATGCAGAGGTGAAAAGGCGCGAAAAGGCTCTTGACGACATCAAGACGGAACTCGACAACAATTCTTCAGCCTTTGAGGAAGACTCCGACGAGGCTGTAAACTCGTCAATATCACTCGTGGCGGAGGCGGTGGACATTACCGCAAGGGACGGCGACGGCAACCTGCGCACCAACGAGGAGGCGGGAATGTCGATACACATGCCGGCACTGAGGTTCAACGCCGTAAAGGACGACAACTCACTGCTCGAAAAGGGACTGCTGCAGGTGAACGCTCAAACCATGGAGCTTTCGACGGCTGACTACACCGTAAACCCCGACGACTTGAAGAACGGCGACAGGCCGGCAAAGGGCGACGTGACGATAACCACCAAGACCTTCTCAGTGCAGGCCATCGACAACGAGCTGAAAGACGAAAAGATAGAAGAGAAGGCGCTGACAGCCGAAGGCAAAATAGTGTTCCGCGCAGAAACCATAGGCATGGACTCTACCGACACCGAGGGCAACGCGTCGGGCAGCATCTCAATGAACGCCAAGAACATCAGGGCGGCTTCAATAAACGTTGACAAGGAGAAGCGCACCGACAAGGAACTGGCCAAGGACAGCCAAATGGTGCTTTTGTCCGACAAGATGTTTGTGGGAAAGACCGACAAGGACAACACGAGCCAACTGGTGCAGGTGGGCTCCGACAAGGTGGCCGTGTTTGCCACCACCACGGCCGAAATGCAGCAAGGCGAGGCAAAGGCCGTAGTGACACTCGACGGAAGCAACGTGACCATAGGAGGCGACAAGGTGGCTACAAAGGGAGACACCACCATTGGCGGAAAGGCCACCATAAAGGGCGAGACGACAGGACCAAAGGCGAAGTTCGACAATCTCGAAGCCGGCTCGGCGTTCAAGTCGCCTAACATCTCCGACGGAATGGGAGCCGGAGGAGGCGGCTCGGCAGAGAAGCCCGAGGCAAAGCTGAAGGAAGAGGAAGTGAAGAAAAACGATGGCGGAAACGCATAAAAAATAGAAAGGAACACGACTGATGAAAATAAAAATATCAAACGTACTGATCGAGACGCAGGAACGACTGTTGGGCTTTGTCACCGAGATGTCGTACGGCTACGCACAGCTGTGCGTCAAGGCCGACCCGTCGTCGTTGTTGGGCTTTGAGGAGACAGTGGATGGAAAGACATGCAAGATGGAGGAATTGGCGAGGGTGTTGGTACACGACGAGGAAGGCGACGACGACAAGATAGACCTTTACCCCATTGAGATAGGCTACATTCAGACGCTTATAACCGGAATGATGAAGGTTCATCCCGAGTTTAAGATAACGATGGAGAAATATGAAGAGGCGGAGGAGGACGACGAAAGCCCCGAACTGAAATTCATTAGGCTCACCATGCCAAAGGTGAACAAGGAACGCCGCGATTTCATGTTGACGGCAATTGACGCTCTTGACACCTACTGTAAGGGCCGCCTTGAGAAAATGAGGGTGAAATACAGTGCCCAGCTGACAAAAGTGTGCCTCGGCGAGAAGCCGGAGGCTGTTGACGAGGCTAAAAACGTGATGGACGCGCTGATGAAAAAATACGGCGACATGCGTGAGCAATTGACCACCAAGAAGAAGGAGGAAGTGGAAAACGCCTATCAGCGCTACCTGCAGGAAGAAGCACAGAAGGAAGGCATCAACCGCGACGCCGACGGCAATCCTATAGGTTCAACCCTGAAAATGGAAGAATAGCCTCACACCGGAAGCAACCTGATGGACATTGACTACGACAAGTTGCGCCATGCAACAGTGATGGTGATAGGATGCGGGGCATTGGGCAACGAAGTGCTGAAAAACCTTGTGCTCATGGGCATAGGCCGTCTGACGATAGTTGACTTCGACTATGTGGAGCAAGGCAACCTCACACGCTCTATACTGTTCAGAAAGAGCGACGTGGGAAAGCGAAAGGTGGATGCCGCGGCAAGCGGAATGAAGGACATCAACCCCGATGTGGAGGTGAACGCCGTGTTTGGCGACGTGGCCTACGACGTTGGCCTCGGACTGTTCAGAGAGGCCGACGTAGTGGTGGGATGCGTCGATAGCCGTTGGGCAAGATACTGCATACAGCGCCTCGCGCTCAGGGCGGGCAAGACGTGGATTGACGGCGGAATAATAGAACTGGAAGGCACCGCACGCGTGTTTGAGCCAGGCCACAACTGCTACGCCTGCAGCCTTGGAACAGTGGGCATCGACGAACTGCGCCGCCGAATGCCCTGTTCGGGAGTAATCAGACGGAAGGAGCAGGCGGGACATGCGCCCACGACTCCCATAATAGCCAGCATCATTGGAGCAGTGCAGGCGCAGGAGGCAGTGAAGGTGGCGGCAGGCATGAAGGCCGCACAAAGGATGCTGTACTACGAAGGCGAGCATCTGACGGCACGCATAATTGACCACCGGGCATGGGACGACGACTGTCCGCTGCACGAGACGTGGCAACCCATTGAGACAATCGAGGGCATCAGCCTCGACACCACGGTGGAAGAAGTGCTGAAACATGGCGACATGCTGCTCAACGAGCCTTACGTTGACTACATAACCGACCGCGCCACCGACGAAAAGACGATGGTGATGTGCGCCGCCCACCTCGTAGAGGACTTTGTGGAGCGGCATGAAAAGCTGAGATACAAGCCCTTGGGCGACTTCTATCAGCACGAATATACAACCATCGACACGGCGTTTCCCTACAAACGTCTGACACTGCGCTCGCTCGGCCTGCCTGAGCACGACGTAATCAGATTGTGCAAGGGCGACGCATTGCGATATGTTGAAATAATTAACACCTATTAAATAACATAATATATGAACAAAGAGGTAAGTGCAGAAATGCTGCTCGGGCATCTTTTCCCAGAGTATGAGCTGCTGTGGACGGTGCGCAGCCGCGGAACCTTCTACCGCAACTACTCCGCCGATGTAATGGACATCGACGAAGACGAGCTGACCATCGACATCGCCCGCGACGGCATACTGAAACTGCTGCCTCCAGCTTTGCTCACGGGCGACTTTGAGCTGACAAAGAACAATGCCGAAGGACAAAAGCACCGCAAGGACTTCAAGGCGCGGTATGACGAAATGAAGCGACGGCTGCACTTGCTCGAAGAGGCCTTCCTGCCCATCGACACCTTCAACTTCAGGAAAAACCTCGCCACCGAGCGATACATTGAGGAAATACTGGAGATAAAGGTGGAGCATGTGCTGAAGCAATATTTCAACTTCGACATCTCAAAAGAAAACGACCCGCTCGTGAAAAAAGCCGCCCTGCTGCTGCCCTTTGTGACCAATAGAAGGGGCGACATACGATTCATAAAGCGACTGATAGAGAACATTGCCGACAGAAAGGTGAAAATAAGGAAATCGGCCTACAGCGACACCGACAACTCGCTCTACTGGATGCAGAAAATTGACTTCGACATCGTCGTTGACAACCTCAACGAGGAAACCTACAGGGACGAGGAGAAAAGACTCGAAGGGCTGCTGCAGTTCATAGGCAACTACCTCGTGCCTATCGACATCTTCTGCAGTTTCAACATCGTTGGCAAAAATACTGACGTTAAACTTCTAAACTATAATACGAATGTTCTATAACGCTAAAATACACTGGAGACCGGGAATGGCTCTCACCGACGCCGTGTTCCGCAACTTTGAGGCAAGCCTTGACTCGCGACAAAGGCTTGTCGTGAGGACGGCATTGTCTGACGGCAGGATAGGACTGCTGCCCGACTGTCCGTTTGAAGCCGAAGGCTCATTTGTGGGAAGAACATACGAAATCAACTCGTTGGCCTGTACGGCTTTGCTTCCATCGGGAAGGATTGTTGACGTCAATGGCCAACTGAAAATATCCATTCCTAAGCTCACCGAGAAGGAATACTTCCTGTGTGTGGGATTTGCCGAGAGCGAGCCGCGCCTGTTTGAGCGCGAGGGAGTGCCTTTTGAGGAACCTGCCTACGAGCTTTCGCTGCACACTATAGACGAAATAACCGCCGCCGACGTAGTGCCTATAAAGAGGTTTGTAATAACCGACGGCACGCTGTCCATCGACAGCGACTACATTCCGCCTGTGGTGACCGTAGGGTCCGACAAGAGGTACGACGGCTATCTGACGACAATAGTCAGCGACCTCGACGCTATACTCTCCCACCAAAACCTCGACAACGGCGAAGGCAAGCGCATGCTGCGCAACCTGCTGTTCAGGCTCAGGAATTTCAACAGGATGCGCTCGTCAAGAAATCTTGTCAATCTGTTGCAGGAAGTGGCCTACGCCGTGGAGTACTACATCGTGGCAAGCAAGGAACGCGAGCTGAAGTTAGGGCTGATAAAGGAGAGAAGGGAAGGCGCAATAGCCGAAATGAAAAACGGACAGCTGGCTCTCGTTTGGGACGACGAGAGGCGCGAGCCGTCGATGCTCAACATCGTGAGCTTCATGAAGTGGATGCACGAGTGGCTCAAGGCGCAGCTCCCGTTGCTCGACGTGGTGGAGATTGTTGACAACACCATCGACTACGACCAGCTGAAACGCGAGATAAAGGAAGAGGTGTATCAGCAGCTGAGGGAGGAGATATACGAAAAGATGATAGCCGAGATGTACGAAAAGCTGCACAACAGGCTTACCTCTGAGCTGACCGACACCATTAAGACCTTCATCGACAACGAGGTGATACCGAGAATAAAGCAGGAGATAACCGACGAGCTGCGCACCACGCTCTACGACCGCCTCTACGAAGCTCTCTTCAAGGCTCTCTACGACGAACTGTATCGTCCGGAAGACGACAAGGAAGAGGAGTTTATGCCGATGATATAAGGGTAACAACTTGTCACTAAAAAAAACATTTATGCCACATTTGCTGACACCGCTGCGCATCAATAAAGGCGCATTGAATCATACCGACGACATAAAGGAGTCGCTGAACCTCTCAATCGAGTTGCTGCTCAACACGCCACTCGGTTGCGTGCCGTCTGACCCTGAATTCGGCTTTGTGTTCACAGGACTGAAGTTTGAGATTTTTGAAGAGAACAACGGCACCATACACACAGAGTCTAACGACCTCACTCCCATATACAAGAAGAAGGTGTCCGGCTCGTCGAAAAACATCCAGACCTTTGCGTCGGAACTCAACGAAACCATACGCCAATATGAGCCGCGACTGCGCGACACGGCTACCGTAATGACCTACATACGCGAGAAAAAGGAAATACTCGTGGCCGTGAGAGGCGTAATCCTCGCCACCCTCGAGCCTTACGAATATCGGACGTCGATAAAAGTATGGTAGGGGAAAAAGAATTAAAAATTAAAGTTCGTTTGAGGAGTTAAGACGTTTGTTTGACGGCTGACAATTCCGAAAAAATATATATTATGAAACAAAACATATTTGAGATACAGCAACGCACGGATGACCTTATTGTCCAGGCAATGGAGATATGGAAACGCAGCGACATGAGCGAGCAATTGGAAGGGCTGGACACCGACCCCGTCTTCCGACTCATCATGTCAACGCTTGCATATCAGGCCAACGAGCACGACGCCAACCTCGAACAGCTGAAGACCGAAATACTTCAGGAGTTTGAGCAGCAGTTGGTGTTCGACGATGCAGGAAAGGCTCTGCCCGCCACGGCTGTGATAAAGACTGCACTCAACCGCAACATCAGCGCCACCAATGTTGACTCGAAGAATGTGTTCTATTTGGGTGCCGACAACCGCTATCCCTTCGAGCCTCTGCTCTCCACACGCGTGTTTAACGTCACAGTGAAGAACATCTCGCAGCTCGACGGCCGCCGATGGCTCGTGAGCCTCGACTTCGGCAACTTCCCCGTCAACAACCTCAAGGGCTTCGCCTTTGTCGTGACCAACCCGATGTTCCACGACGTCAGCGCCTCAATAGCCGACAACGGCATGGAACTGCCGCTCATTGCGCCATGGGACTATGCCAATCTGCCCATGTCCAACCACTTCTCGCTCGACAACATCGTTTACAACCGAAGCTGCGGCCACAGCGGTCTTGGAGGCATGGAGTCGTTTACCGACTACTGCGCCATGGACCTCTTTGCACGTCAGGACGTGAGATACTTTGTGGTTGACGAGATGGAAAACTTTGACGACAGTACACGGCTCGACATACTGTTTGAGTTTGAAGGCCTTTCGCATGGCTTCATCTTCAACAGCGACACGTTCCACATCAACACCATCATCCTCGCCAACGTAGGCCACTACACTGTAACGCTGTCGAGGACAGCGCCAATAGCGCGCCTTGCCGGCAACCTTGGCAACAACACCCGCAGCAAGCAGTTTGTACAGCTGCTGCGCCCAAGCGTCGAGCAGCTCTACTCCGACAGCGAGATAATGATACGCCGCTTGGGAGCCGACCGCTTCAACCAAGGCCGACTGACAAAGCTGCTGTTCAACCTCTACACGAAATACACTTCCGACCTTTATGCTTTCCAAAATGTGGGCATGAAGAACAACGACGCCGTAATGTCGTCGATAAGAAAAGCCATTGCCGAACTCAACAACATGGTGAGGGGCAATGCGATAGTGTCGGAAGGCGTTTATGCAGTGCTGAAGAACAAGGAAAACATCGACACCTCGCTCGAACTCGACTATCTTGCCACCGACGGAACAGCCGTAAACACACTGCTGAAAAAGGAGGCGAAGTTCACCATGTCGCATGAGTTTGACCCCGACATGACGGTGCAGATATGCGAACCGTCGGAAGGCATCGACGAACTTCACGACCAGCAGGCACTGAAACAGCTCAAACGCTACGCCTTAGCCACAGGCGGACGCATAGTGACCGAGAACGACATAAAACTCTTCTGCCAAACTGAACTGATGTCGCGCTTCGGAGTGGTTCACGACCTGATAAAGTCGATAAGACTGAAGCGTCAGCACCGCAGTGAAGGCACGTTCCACACCTACGAGATATTCGTTAAGATAACCCTTACAAGCAACATCTACACCCAACGCGCCTTTGCCGCAAAGGAAACCTCAGTGGAAACTTATCTGCAGAAGATGATTGAGGTGAGAATGATGGGCATCTATCCCGTTAGGGTGCAGTTGATTTTGGAGGATTAGGGAGTTAATAAAGGAGTTAAAGAGTTAAGACAAATGCTTGAGCCGAGAAATACTTTTGCTTGAACTCCAATAAAAAAATAAATATATAAAAAAACAGAAATATGGACGATTTTTTTATTAATATAGTTTATAAGGACAAGCATGTGAAGTTTCGCATTGCAAACCCCATGTCGCCATTGGGCACTCTGATGAACAATCTGAGGCACAGTGTGGGTCAGGACGGAAGGCTGATATTCGACTTCCCGTCGGTTGACTCCACAGGTGCGCCACTCGACTATTTCTTCGGAAAGGAAGATCCTGAGGTGCATGAGATTAGGGTGATGCGTCCGCGAATAGGACGCACCGAACAAACCTTGGCCGACTATAACGTGAAAAATGGTGATACAGTATTCCTCGTGCCCGACCCCTTCCCAGGTTAAGGGCCGCCAGCGGCGGCTGCTGAGCGAATGGACGGAGATTGTCGAAAGGCTTTCCGGGCGCAGCGACATCACTGTCAGGGTGGGGCGCACCAACCAGGCCGCACTGCCTACGGAGTACGTCGTGAAATACGACATACGAAGCATTTGCGGCATCGACGCCTCTGGAATGCCACTGTTTGCGCCATGCTTCACCATGAAGATAACGCTTCCGCCCGACTATCCGCAAATCGACGCTCCACCTGAGTTCCGCTTTGTAGAAGCCGACGGTTCACGCCATCTGCCTTGGCACCCCAACATACGCTACTATGGCGACATGGCCGGACGAGTGTGCCTCAACAGGCTCAACACCTTCACAAGCATCGCTTGGGGCATTGAGCGGGTGGCCATGTATCTGAGATACGAACTCTACCACGCACTGCCTACACCACCTTATCCCGAAGACCTGAAAGTGGCCGAATGGGTGAGAAAGCAGGGCGAACCAAACGAATGGATATTTTTTGATCAAGACAACAGATGAGACATATATTGACATTACTATTGCTTGTGATGGCAGCATGCGGCAAGGCCAATGCGCAGCAGGCAAGGGAACAACAGACAAAGGAAGCCGTAGTGGCCGACCAAAGCCTCTACGAGGACATCGTCAACATACCCTTCGACGACAAGGGGCTTGACCTTGTGCTCCACCTCACTTTCGACGAGAACAACAACGAGCTTACAATGTCGCTCGTAGGTTCGCGTCAGCTGCTGGTGTTCCTGCAGGACATACAGCGCAAGAAGGTGTTCACTGGCTTCTGGAGTCGCCGCAAGTTCCGTCCTGAGCGTCTTCCCTACGCCACCCTCATCGAGCCAAAGACAAAGTATAAGCTCACCACACCTGTTGTCAAGTCGTTCAGCAAGCCGCGCACTAAGCACTTGTTTAACAAGTGGATAACCAACATCTCGCCCTCGCTCACGCTGAAGGAGCAAGGCGTCAGCCAGCTCACTCCCGACTCGATAGTGCTGAAGTTCAGCGTCGATGCCGAGGCTACCAAGGCATCGTTCACGCTGCGCAACATTCTTGTGCTCGAACCCAAGGAAGAACAGGCCGTGGCGGCAATGAAGCGCAACAAGGGAAAGACGATACACTACAGGTTTGTGCTCGACCACGACCTCGCCACAACCTACAATGTCAGCATCAAGCGCAATCCGTGTTTCGCCATGCAGCCTGTCACCGACAGCATCAACCGCCGCGTGGCCGCTATACGCAACTCCTACAGGCGGCTGCTGAAGTCGTGCCCCACGGGCAAGGCCACAAGCCAAACCGAGGTGAACATCTTCAACCAGCACCGCCAGTACCTGCTGGCGCAGTATTCACCCATTGCCGACTCGACAAAGTGCAGCACACTGATGCAGGCCTACAATGCCTACAACCACTACATCGACTCAATAGCCAATGCACCCTGCATCTACATCCCCGTTGACAACAGCCCGCAGGCCATTTCTTCGAGCATAGGCGTGAGCGAAGAAACCTTGCTCTCGGCGGCAAAGCGTCTTGACGACATAGTGTCAAGCATAATGGTGTCGCACGACAAGACGGAGATAAGAGACCTGCGCAACCTTGGCCGCGACATCATACGCGTGGTCAACGCCAACGTGTCGGGCAAGAGGCTCCGCGACGAGTCGCAGCGCAAGGCCTTCGCCATATTCAGAAAAGCTGAAGAGTATTTCTATTCCGTAACAATGAAACTATGAGAAGAAAACTGTTCATATACACAGTGTTGCAGCTTGCCTGCTTAGTCGTCTTTGCCGTCGCGCCACAGCCTGCCTTTGCCGACAGCGAAGAGGAGGACGACGTGGAGGCGGAAGGAACCGGCCAGCAAGGCTCTCAAGAGAGTATGGTTGACGAGGTGGTGCTCGTGGAGATTTCGGGTGTGATGGAGGGTTACATCAGCGAACTCAACTCCATAGCGTCGGCCATACCAAAGTCGAAGAACGCCAAGATAGCCATGCTCAACCAAAAGCTCACCAGCGTCAACGTGAGATGGGACGCCTACTCAAAGCTGACGGAGGCTGAAATATCGCAGAGTGAGGTGCTGCTCGAACTGGTGTCGCAGTTCAAGAGCATGTCGCAGGCCGTTGCCGACTCGTTGGCCAAACAAAAGGAGAGGGCCGACGCCATGGTCAATTTCGAGAAGTTTGAGAAAGCACTGCCGTCGTTCATAAAGAAATACGACAAACTCTACAAGCAGGCCACCGAGTTCTCGCTCATACCGCAGACGGCGCAGCAGTTGGCAAGGGTGAAAACCGAGGAACAGCTGCTCACGCAAGACCTCGACGCACAGTTTGCCGAAGCCAAAAACGCCGCACAGCTCGTGCCGCAGTTGAAAGGGCAGATGCACAAGGTCAACGAGAAATACATGAGCCTGAAGGAAAAGTCGGAGGCCATACAGGCGGCCGAATACAAGCCGCTGATAGAACGAGTGAAGGACTATATACTCACTTTTGCGGGAGTGGCCATCATACTGATGTTCATTACCATGGTGCAGAGCAAAATAAAGGAAATGAAGGCGGCCAGGGAGGCGGCCAAACAATACAAAGAGATGATGATGAAAAACAACAACGAGATACCCACAATATGCCTCGTCATGTTTGCAATGCTGCTGACGGCATGTGAGTCGAGGGTGAAAAACGTGATGACGCAGGTGACGCCTGAGTCGGACGGCATGGAGATAACGTCGGTGAAAGTGTCGGACGATTGCCGCACGTTGGAGCTTAGGGCAAGAATCAACGGCGAGACAGAGCAGGCCGACCTTGCCGACTCGTCGCTCTACAACATCGAGGTAAAGGAGTTCAGAAAGAACCTCATTCCTTGTTCAAAGGAGGTTTATCCAAAGTTTGTGTCAATAAAGAGCATTGGAGCCGAGCAGGTGTGGAAGCGCGGACTGGTGATGCACGTCTTGATCGACCTCACCCAGCCGGTGAAGGTAATGTCGCAGCAGCGCGAGATGGTGATGACGATAAAGAAGCTGTTCTGCCACGACAACCTCTTCCTCACGTTCATGCTCTCCGAGGGAAAGATATCGCCCACCATGGCGGCCACCGACTATGTCATAAACAACTATATCTCGCCGCAGTCGCCGCTGCGTTCAAGCATTTACGACAAGGACGGCGAAGTGCAGCCGCCTTACGTCTATGCCTCCGTGTCGGAAATGCTCGACCGCCTGTCGGCGGACAACGACACTGTAAGCAGCATGGCCAACTACAAGCTGCTGATGCTCTTCACCGACGGCGTCGTGTACGACGAGGACGACTACCCCTTCGACCCCAACCACTTTGCCATGCAGGAACGTCTGATACGCCAGGCACGCTCGCTGCCCGAAAACATCTCGGTGTTCTATCTTGACCTCATTGCCAACGAAGACAACGAAATCAACGAGAACAACATGCTGAGAATGGTGTGTCAGAACACCAACGGCAAGAGCCTCTCGTCGGTGAACCCCGCCGTGCTTGACGACCTCATTCTCTCGTCGTTCAACATCGAATACGACGACTACATCATAACGCTGCGCAACCCCGAGGAGAAATACTACTTTGGCGACATGCGCTATGTCAACGTCATCTTCAAGAACATGAACGACAGCCTCGCGGTCTCGGCCTTCGGCAAATACTCCATAGCCGACATCCACAGCCCCAAGCACATTGGCGACCGCCCGCTTGCCAGCATAGCCATCGAGGGCATTCTGATGGGGCTGTTGGTCATGCTCGTTTGTTACGTTGCCATGCAGATAGTGTGGCCTTTCGTCAGCTATGTGCTCTTCCGCCGCCAGTATGTGATGAAATACACCGGGCCCAACATGAGCGTTGACAACATCATGGTTCCCGGCGAGTGCTATCTGTGCAAGGCTCCATTCGTGCTTGGCGACCGGATAGTGGTGAAGTGCAAGCACGTCACCCACGCCGACTGCTGGGACGAGAACGGCCACCGCTGTCCCGAGCACGGCATTCACTGTCCTGAAGGCTCCCACTACTACAACCAGTCAAACATATTCGACATCCGCAACGCCAGCTTCTACATGAAGTGGATATTGCTTGCCATCTTGGTGTCGGTGTTGAGCTGGTCGTGCTACGTGCTGTTCCACCACACGATTCTTTACAACGTGCTGAATGCGCTTGCGGGCATCGACGAGCCCATCTCGGCGCGTCTCTACCATCTGCCCGTTTTCGGCCTCTACATATCGTTCTTCCTTACCATCGTGTTCTCGACGCTCACCATCCACCGCAGGCAATGGTATCTCATGGTGGCCGAAATAGTGTGCCGCGCGATGGTTACAGGAGTGCTGGCGCTGCTGTTCTTCGCCCTTGAGTGCGGCATTGTCAATGTGGGCGAGCTGTATGACGGAACCGTGATATTCGACTTCATCCCTTGGACCTTGTCGGCCGTGGCCATCGCCCTCTGCTCGACGTGGCGCACCCGACTGCGCCCTCAAAAGCGCCACCTGCTCTACTCGTTGGGAGTGGGCTGTGCAAGCACGCTGATATGGGGAGTGTTCTGCGAAATGGAAAACGTCACGCAGATGGTGCTCATGCTCCTTGCCTACATAGCCTTCGGAGTGGGCATTGCCGTGAGCATTGCCAAAGACATGCCGCGCAGCGAACATTATTTCCTGCGCGTGTCGGGACCTATAAAGGAAATGGACATCGCACTCTACAAATGGCTGCGAACGTCGCCCAACACGGTGGTGACAATAGGAAAGTCTATCAACTGCATGTTGCAGATTACGTGGGACTTGCAGAGCGACATCGCCCCGGAGCAGGCCGAGATAAAGTTAGTGGGCGGTGTGCCGCGACTGTATGCTGTTGATGGCGATGTGTATGTGGGCAACAAGGTTATGCCTGTCGGCAGCAGCAAGACGCTGTATCACGGCGACAAATTCCAGATAGGATTGACTCATTTCTGCTATCTCGAAACTTAGCAAGTGTCGCAAAAAAAGCCATTTTAGAAGCAAATTTTTCTTTTTTGGTTAATTTTGATGTTTTTTTTGTTAGTTTGACACGTTGGTTTGGATATTTATCCTTATCTTTGTGGCGACTTTCTAAGAACAAGTATAATGTATGAAGAATATTGTCGTTGTTTCGCATGAAGCGAATGTGGATAGAGTTGCTTTGTGTAGTAAAATTAATGCTTTTACAGGCAATTGTTTTACTACATCTGTAGATGCCGGTAATAACAAATATATAAACTACGGCACTTCGACACCTACTAACGATGCACTCACTGAAAAACAAATCTCGCAGGGCAAGACGCCTATCACGTCGGTTTTGTTCTGTGTGGGCAACGGATTAGGCTGGAAATTGACTGTCTCCAACAAGACAGTCGAGTTGAAGGTCGTGTCGTTGAGTTACGACAAAAGGATATTCAAGCCAGGAGAACTTCATATAGCAATGTCGTGCGTTTGCACCGACAACACTAAGCCCAACCGCAAAGCACTGGTGGAAGTACTGAAGACGGAATTCTACAATTCCGCCGACAACAGCTACACTCTCGTTGACTTCTTGGGATATTCAGGCACCAACAGCGACACTGATGTCGGTCTTCTTGGCCACACTTGCAAAGACTACTATGTCCATGACTTCAGTGTTGACAGCAATGGCGACGGCACCACAGTGACGCTCCATTGCTACAGCCTCGACAATCTTCTTACGCTCGACAAATATTCAAAGGTGTATTGCGGCGAATCTTTCATGGAGGCATTGTTCTACAAGATGAAATACAAGCCCTCCAAACTTGAGCTCGCTTATGGTGATTTCAACCACTGCATGTTTAAGGATGATGATAGTTTAACCGCCGTAAGGTTTCCGTTCCTCGTGCAGTACAACGAGAGCTTCTACGATTTCCTGACTCGCATTGCCGTGCGTTGTGGCGAATACTTGTATTATGAAGACGGCACGCTGAAAATTGGAACAGACAAAACAAATACTGTCGTTAATGAATCGACCGTCAAAGTAGTTTATCCCAATGTGAGGCTCATGCACAGCGCAGGCGTTGACGTGGGACTCCTGCCAGGCTCATGCCTGAAAAGCGAGGCAGGCAACAGTACGTCGTCGCCCAACTACAACATGGAATACACCAGCGACGACTTCCTCAAAGTACTGGCTGACGACGACAACGACAAGATATACAATGCCTTGTTTGCCTGGGAGAAGTACTTCTATGGTTCGGCAGGCTTCGCACTGTCGAAGGGAGAGTCCATCGACGATGCCTTGACGAAGTTCCTCACCGGATTCACCTCGCCCGTAATCGACTCGTTGATAAACAGGAAAGTCCTCAAGGACGACTTTAAGAAAGTGGTGAAGGATTATTGCGACTCGGTGGGAATCAACAGTTCGAAGGTGCTCGTCAATAAAGACTACTACACGATAGAGCAGGATGAAAACAATGCGCAGGACAACCTTGTGAAGATTGAATACTCGTCGGCGATACCCTCGTTGAGACTCGGCGCAATCGTTACTCTCAGCGACGTCAAGTATGCCGTGTGCCACGTCTATGGCAGCATAACCTCTACTGACAAAGGCCAGAATCGCGAGAATTTTGCCGAAGTGGCGCCGGGTAATGCTACCGGCATGTTCATACCTCCACATTACAACGTGCAGCGAATACGCAAAGCCGAGCCACAGGAAGCCGTGGTAAAGGACGTCAACGACCCTCTGCTCTTGGGAAGAGTGAGGGTGAAGTTTCTTTGGCAGGCAAAAGACGAAGATGAAGAAGAAAAGGTACAAGTATATGAGAAAGGCAAGGATGTTGAAAAGAAAAGGAAAAACTATTCGCCTTGGCTTAGGGTGACGGTACCTTACGTAGGAGGAAAGGGCGGAGGCATGAACATGATGCCTGAGCCAGGCGACCACGTGATGGTTGACTATGTGGGCGGCAACGTCGATTTCCCCTATGTCAGCGGATTCCTTTTCACTCGTTCCACCATGCCAGCGCCCGGTGCCGGCATAATCAAGAACAAGCTCGGACCCAGTTTCCACCGCAAGGTGATAGCTTCGTCGAAGGGCCACTCCATAACCTTTTCCGACATTGCCGACAAGTCGTCGATACTCAACATGGTGTGCCCTCCAGTAGCCGCCGTGCTCAACGTTTATCAGGGCATTTCAAAGCAGTTTTGCGGACAAACCGGCTCTCGCCCTTGGGACGAGAACTTTGCTCCTTTCAGCGGCGGCATCACCCTTCGCGACTCCAACGGCATCTACGAGCTTGACCTCTCGGCCAAGACACGCTCGATAAACGTCAACAGTCCTTTCGGCACCGTCAACATCTCGGCCTTCACGGGAATAACCATCGACGCTCCCAACGGCGACGTGAAGATAAGGGGAAAGAACGTTTCGATAGAGGCGGGCAACAACGTCACCATAACCTCTGGCAAGAACATCAAGGACCACGACTATGCCGATGGCGAATGGAAGAAGTTGGCGGGAGCGTCGGCCTTGAAAACGGTGTATGGACTCGCTGGCAAGACATTGACCTCAGGACTGCCTTGGATGGCCGAGATGGTGAAACTCACCGACTTTGCCTTCCTGCGCAGCTCGTGGGAAGTGATAATGCGTCCTGTGGAAGGCTCGTTGAGGCTTGGCTCCAAGCGCAACATGATGATTACCACAGGCAAAGGCAACGTCACGGTGCCACAGCAGGCCGTGTCTGACTCGCTGATAAAGAACTCGTCAGGCAAAAAACTCAAGTATTCCGAAACACGCAGCAATTTATACATGTTGAATGTACTTGTAGGCAAGCTCATCGACCATCA
>JAQXRI010000076.1 GCA_029218445.1 Prevotellaceae bacterium
CCATGTGTCCGCCCGCCGCCGCAAATGTCCGTCATAACATATATTATTGCCTTTCCGATGGTTTTAGGCGGCGGGCGGACACACGGGTCCGCCCCTACAATCGGCGGTTTTATCGTTTAGACGATTCGTCGATAGTAGGGGCGGGACCGTTGGAGACTGAAAGTTCAGTTGCGGTTGATGTTTACGTTAGTTCGTCGAACTCACGTTAATGTTGTGCGATAAATAAATGTGTGAGATTTATTTTTCTGTATAGAAATAAAACTGCTTCATGGCATTGGTTGTGATGCCGTAGTTGGTTTCATATCCATCTACTTTCATCCTGGCTGCCAAAATCTGCATCTGCATAGGACGCTCTATGGTAGAGTTGTACATGCCGAATGAAGGCAACTGCCAAAGGAAGTTGATCTCAACGTCGTGAACCTTACCGTCGTATTCAACATTGTACTTCAGATTGGAAGGGCCGATGATGAACTGGATGGGCGACTTGACATAGTAGAGTATCGAGCAGTTGATGTCCTGATTGGGCTGGCTTTCGAGCGCGGCCTTCAATCCGTCGTTGTACTGAATCTGCTCGGCTATGGCCTTTGCAGGGAAGTTGTAGATGGTCATGGTGCTGTCGGTGCGGATGTTCCATGCCACCTGCACGGTGTCGTACTTGTCGGTGACGTTGGCGTTGTTGACAGCGGGATAAATCATCTTGCCATTGTAGGAACCCTGTGTGAGGAGGAAGCACTGGGTGATTTCCTGCTGAGTGAGTGGCTCGTAAGAGCTGCCGCTTGACTCGGTGTTGCATGAGGTGAATGCCAAAGCTGCAACGAAGCAGCCGATGATTGATAGTAATGTGAATTTCTTCATTTTTGTTTTGTTATGCTTATTGATTATTTTTTTCTCTTTGTAAACAACATTTGCTTGCAATCTTGCATGACGATGGCCATAAAACCACGTTATTTAACTTTTATTTGCTATAATCGTGGCTTATGTTGTGGCGAATGAAGGCGCGATGGCCATACACGGCCACTACCAGGAAGCAGACGAACGTGATGACGTAGGAGAGGTTGGTGGCAGGGATGCTGCCAAGGCTGATGCCCGAATCGATGATGATGGCCTGGAGCGGCGGAAACACCGAACCGCCGAGTATCGACATGATGAGCCCCGCACCGCCCACCTTGACGTTGTTGCCCAAGCCGCGCAGGGCAATGCCGTAGATGGTGGGGAACATGAGCGACATGCAGCCGCTTACCATTACAAGGCAGTAGAGGCCGTTGCGGTCGGTGAAGAACACCACGCCGCCGATGGCTGCCATGCCAAGGATGGCGAGAATGGAGAGCAGACGGCCAGGTTGTATGTATTTAAGAAACCAGGTGCAGATGAAACGGCTGCAGGTGAACACGGCCAAGGCCGCTATGTTGTACTTCTGCGAGAGTATCTCGGCCGCCTTCTCGCTCATGCCTTCGTTCATGAACACGCGTGTGCCATATTGTATGATGAACGTCCAGCACATCACCTGCGCGCCGACATAGAAGAACTGTGCCACCACGCCCTCGCGGTAGTTTCTGATGGTGACGAGTTCGGCCAGCGACTGGCGAAGGGGCTTGTCGCTGTGGGTGTCGCCGTTGTTGGGCATCTTGGTGACTCTGATGAGCACGAGCAGCAGTATGATAAGCGCACCGATGAACACATAGGGCTGTATGAGTATCGACAGGTCGTGGTCCTTTATCAGGTTGAACTGGGCGTCGGACAGCGAGCTGCGCGTGGCGGTGTCCATGGGGCTCATCCTGGCCTGGATGAACTGCATGGCCACGTAAAGGCCTGCAAGACAGCCCATGGGGTTGAACGCCTGGGCAAGGTTGAGGCGCTGGGTGGCCGTCTCTTCGCTGCCCATGCAGTAGATGAAGGGGTTGCAGCTCGTCTCAAGAAACGAGAGGCCGCACGTCATGACGAAATAGGCGAAGAGGAAAGGATAGTAGAACCCTATGGCCTTGGCAGGAATGAACATGAGGGCTCCAAGGGCGTAGAGGCCCAACCCTATGAGTACGCCCGACTTGAACGAATGGCGCTGGATGAACAAGGCGGCGGGGAAGGCCATGACGAAGTAGCCCAGATAGAAGGCCACCTGCACCAGTGCCCCCTCGGTGACGCTCATGCGGAATATTTTTGAGAAAGCCTTTACCATGGGGCTTGTGATGTCGTTGGCAAAGCCCCACAGCGCAAAGCACGACGTAATCATGGCAAAGGGAATGAGGAAGCTGACGCCATCCTTGGCGAGCAGTCCGTTTTTCTTTTGTTCAAGTAATATATTGTTGTTGTTCATAAGACAGGCGTTGACGTTGTGGCTGGTTCTTTTTATTGCCAATAATTCATTTGTCGGCAAAAGTACAACTTTTTATTGAATTTGGCAAGTTATTTCCAAATTTTATTTATCTTTGCACAGAAAATGTGTCATTAAAGGCTATAATATCAAGCAACATGAAGAAACTATTGTCATTGCCACCAAACTTGGTGGATAACTTTCACGACGTCACGGGACTTGACCGTAGCGAGTTTTTCTGTACGTGCGACCCCATAGGCCATCGCCTTGGCAGTGGCGGCGGCACCACGTGGCTGCTGGAACAGTGTTATAAGGACGAGGGCGGCGGCATGTCGTTTGCCGACTGGCTGAAGGCCGACCGCCGCATACTGCTGCACGCCGGAGGGCAGAGCCGACGGCTGCCTGCCTACGCCCCCTCGGGAAAGATACTCACGCCGGTGCCAGTGTTCAGGTGGGAGGTGGGACAGCGGCTGTCGCAGGACCTGCTGCAACTGCAGCTGCCACTGTATGAAAGGCTGATGGACCTGGCTCCCGACAACATACACACCATGGTGGTCAGCGGCGACGTGTATATAAGGGCGGCGCAGCAGCTGCCACCGGTGCCAGAGGCCGACATCGTGTGCTATGGCCTGTGGCTCGACTCTACAATAGCCAAGGACCACGGGGTGTTTGTGTCGGAACGCAAGACACCGACGGTGCTGAAACGAATGCTGCAGAAACCCACGGTGGAGACCCTGAACGACCTGCTGCAAAGCCACTACTACCTGACCGACATTGGAGTGTGGCTGCTGAGCGACAGGGCTGTGGAGAGGCTGGTGAGGCACTCGAAGGACGACAAGGGCAACATGAAGGAGTATGACCTGTATTCAGAATTCGGATGCTCGATGGGCACCAATCCGCTGATTAGCGAGCCTGACCTGCAGGAGCTGACGGTGGCCATACTGCCATTGCCCGAAGGCGAGTTCTACCATTTTGGCACCACCCGCGAGATGATTTCATCGACGCTTGCAATACAGAACAAGGTGAACGACCAGCGCCAGATACGCCATCATGGACACAAGCCACACCCGTCGATATTCGTGCAGAATGCCAAGGTGGAGGTGACGATAAAGTCGTGCAACACAAACCTGTGGATAGAAAACAGCCACGTGGGGAGCAAGTGGACCCTGAGCCACGACAACGTAGTGACGGGTGTGCCTGAAAACGACTGGGACATAACGCTGAAGGAAGGACAGTGTATCGACATAGTGCCTATAGGCGACGACAAATACGTGTTGCGACCATATCATATAGACGACAAGTTTGCGGGCGACGAGCAACGACGCGAGATGTTTCCTGTGGTTGACGGAGCAATGGAAAAGCGGGGCGAAATGGGAGAAACGTTGAAGGCGATGCTCACCTCTCACCCTTCACCTCTCACCCCTCACCTCTCACCTCTCACCTCTAATTATGTTTCCGCCGAACAAATATCCGACCGTGCCAATCTGAAGAGGCTGTTTGAGCAGAGGCAGGCTTTCCGCAAAGACAACTGGAAGGCCCTGGCCGCCAACTACCGCCGCAGCGTGTTCTATCAGCTCGACCTCGACGATGCCGCGCGCGAGTTTAAGGCGTGGGGCATAGGCATGCCCGCCCCACTGCCCGACGACGCTCCGCTGCTGACACGCATACACGACGCAATGTGGAGAGTGGAGTGTGGCGAAGCGGGAGAGGAGCGCAGGGCCTTCGAACTGCTGCGCGAGGGACTGACCGAGGACGTGGCATCGTGTCCGCAGCAGCCGCGCATGGGAGTGTATTCCGACCAGATAGTATGGGGCAGAAGTCCGGTGCGCATCGACATTGCAGGAGGATGGACCGACACGCCGCCTTACTGCCTGATGGAGGGTGGCAACGTGGTGAACCTTGCCATCGAACTGAATGGGCAGCCGCCGCTGCAGACGTTCATACGCCCATGCCGAGAGCCGCACATAGTGCTGCGCAGCATCGACCTCGGAGCCATGGAGGTGGTTGAAACCTACGAGCAGCTGTCCGACTTCACCCATGTGGGCAGTCCGTTTGCAATACCCAAGGCCGCCCTGACCCTCGCCGGCTTCCAACCTGACTTCTGCCAAGACAAGTTTGTGTCGCTGCGCCAGCAACTGGAGTTCTTCGGCTGTGGCATTGAGCTGACGCTGCTGTCGGCCGTTCCGGCAGGCAGCGGACTTGGAACGAGCAGCATACTGGCATCGACCGTGCTTGGAGCCGTCAACGACTTTTGCTCGCTGGCTTGGGACAAAAACGAGATATGCCGTCGCACACTCGTGCTCGAGCAGATGCTGACCACGGGAGGCGGTTGGCAAGACCAGTATGGTGGTGTGCTGGGAGGCATAAAGCTGCTGCAGAGCCAAAGGGGATTTGACCAGATGCCGCAGGTGAGATGGCTGCCCAACGACATATTTGTGCAGCCCGAGTATGCCGCATGCCATCTGCTGTACTACACGGGCATAACCCGAACGGCAAAGACCATACTGGCAGAGATAGTGAGGCGAATGTTTTTGAACAGCAGCGGACAGCTGCAACTGTTGAGGCAGATGAAGGCCCACACGCTCGACATGTATGAAGCCATACAGCGTCAGGACTTCAGGCAAATGGGCCGCTTGGTAAGGAAGACGTGGAGCCAGAACCAAAGGCTCGACAGCGGCACCAATCCGCAGGAAGTGCAGCGCATGACCGACCTGATAGACGACCTCTGCCTGGGCTACAAGTTGCCAGGAGCAGGCGGTGGCGGATATCTGTACATGGTGGCCAAAGACCCCGAGGCGGCCGTGCGCATAAAGCAGACGCTCAACGCCCACCGGCCAAACCGCAACGCGCGATTTGTAGAGATGTCGTTGAGCAATGTTGGACTACAGGTAAGCAGGAGTTGACAATCGATGGAGTTTAGGACAATAGTAGAAATTGAGCGGCCTGCGTTCCAGATTGAGCCGATGGACGATATGCTCTTCGTGGGTTCGTGTTTTGCCGACAACATCGGCCAACGTTTTGTTGAAAACAAGTTTAACGCCGTAGTCAATCCGTATGGAGTGATGTATAATCCTGCAAGCATATTGCATACAGTGGAGAGGATAATTAGAGGTGAGAGGGGAGAGGGGAGAGGTGAGAGATTTGTTCCAAGGGTTGTCTTCTTTACTCTTGGTACTAATCATGTTTATCGACTAAAGGAGACGGGTGAGATTGTTGACAATTGCCGGAAGCGTCCTGCCCGCTTGTTTCAGGAAGAGGAACTTACGGTTGACGAATGTGCCGACTATCTGAAGCAGGCGGTCGATATGCTTCGGACGGTCAATCCCGAAGTGCATGTGGTATTTACGGTAAGCCCTATCCGCTATGCCAAATACGGCTATCACGAAAGCCAACTCTCGAAGGCAACGCTCATGCTGGCGGCACAGAAGTGTATTTTAGAGGGTAGAGGGGAGAAGGTAGAGGGTAGAGAATACTACTTCCCCGCCTACGAAATAGTCAACGACGAGCTTCGCGACTACAGGTTCTATCGTGAAGACATGATACACCCCTCTGACCAAGCCGTTGAATACATTTGGCAACGTCTGCAGCAGACGTGCTTCAGCGATGCTGCGCTCAGATGGTTGGACGAGTGGAAACCGGTGAAGAACGCCTTGAACCATCGTCCGTTTAATCCCGACGGCGATGAATACAAACTGTTTATGGAAAAGACGCGGCAGAAGATAGCCGAGCTGCAGTTGCGCTATCCGAAACTGAAAATATAGCTCGCGGAAAAACAAAAATCCCGCCTTCGTTATGGAGGCGGGATTTATTTTAACGTGAGTTCGGCTAATAGTATAAACTGCCGGCTGTAGGGGCGGTTTGACGGTTTAAGAGTATTCGTCGAACTCGATTATATTAATTGTTCTGCTGGTCGATAGCCTTAATCTTGTCCTTTACAAGTGCTATCTCGTCTTTGAGCTTCTGCACCTTGCGGTTCATCTCGTCGATGAGGCTATTGCCCTTCTTGCTGCTTGCGTTGAGGAAGCCGAGGTTGTTCTCATAGGTCTGAGCCTCGCTCTTCAGCTGCTCGTAGTGGCGAACGAGGCGTGCGCGCTCGTTGTCGAGGGCATTGGCACCCTGTTCAGCCACATTCTTCAGCTTGTTCTTGAAGTTGTTGAGACGCTTGCGCGTAACGCTGATGTGGTGCTTCTTGTAAATCTCGTCGATGATGGCGTGGAACTCGTCGTAGAGCTTGTCTTTCTCTTTGAACGGAACGTGTCCTACGGCGTTGTATTCTTCGATGAGCTTCTGCACGGTTTGATGTATGTCGTCGCTCTCCTCGTTGACGAGCTGCTTGAGTTGCTCAATGATTTGGCGTTTCTTGTCAAGATTGGCGTGCTCTTCGCTGCGCTGTCCTGCACCGGCCTTGTTGCGACGCTCGAAGAACTCGTTGCAGGTGGTGAGGAACTCCTCCCACAGCTGGTCGCCCTGCTTCTTTGGCACCACTCCGATGGTCTTCCACTCTTTTTGCAGAGCAATGAGGCGGTCGGTGGTCTTTTTCCATTCGGTGCTGTCCTTCAGGGCTTTGGCCTTTTCTATGAGGGCTCGCTTCTTGTCGATGTTGGCCTTGTAGGTGTCTTTCAGCTGACGGAAGTATTCGGTCTTTGCGCTGAAGAACTTGTCGCATGAAGCACGGAAACGCTCAAATATCTTGACGTTCATTTTCTGCGGAGCGAAGCCAATGGTCTTCCATTCGGCCTGTATGTCAATCACTTCCTTAGTGCGCTTCTCCCAGTCGGCAAAGCTCTTGTTGGGTTCTTCAATGAGGGCTTCCATGCGTTCGCAGAGTGCCGTCTTGCGTGTCAGGTTGTCTTCCTCGCGCTTGCGGAGGTCGTCGTAGTACTGCTGGTGACGCTTGTTGATAACTGTGGAAGCTGCCTTGAACCTGTTCCATATTTCCTCGCGCAGCTCCTTTGCCACAGGTCCCGTTTCGCGGTATTCCTGATGCAGCTTCTGCAGCTGGTGGAATGCGCTGATGGTGTCGGTTTCGTCGGCCAGACGTTCGGCTGCCTCACACAGATGGGTCTTCTTTTCCAGGTTCTTCTTGAAGTCATATTCGCGTGCTTCGCTGTTGAGCTTCAGCATGTCGTAGAACTGCTCGACGTATAGCTGATAGCTGCGCCAGAGTTCGCTGACCTTAGTTGCCGGCACGTTTTTTATTTCCTTCCACTCTTGTTGAAGGGCTTTGAATTCGGGATATGTCTTGTTGGCTTCTTCGGGCGAAACCACCATTTGCTTTATCTTCTCAATTATTTCCAGCTTGCGGTTAAGGTTGGCTTCCTTCTCTTCCTCCTGTTGGCGGAACAGTTGCGCCCTGCGCTCTTTGACAATGCCCATTTCGGCCTTGAACACTTCCTCGTCCTCGTCGGGCAGTATCTGGAACGATGCAGGGTCGGCTCCGCTCTCTACAAACGTCTTGTAGGCGGCCTCGCGCTCGGCAATGTGCATCTTGTAGAATACTGTCTTGAGGTAATCGATTTCGTCCTTGTCGGGATCTTCATCGCCATGTGCGATTTCCTTCAGACGGTCAACGATTTCCTTCTTTGACGAATAGACGTGGCGTCCTTCAGCAGGGGCTTCGTCGTCAGCTGGTGTCTCTACTTCAGAAGTCTCCGTAGGCTCTTCGGCCACTGTCAGAGGTTCTTCCACTTTATTCACTTCTTCCATTTTGCCTGTTTCCAGGTCTTTCTCTTGAGAGTCCATCATTTCACTGTTTATTAGTTAATGAATCGGTTGGGTACAAAAATTTAGGTACAAACTTACGCAAAATATTCTTAATTACCTAATTTTATTGCGTTTTTTTACTAAAAAAATTGCTAAATGAGTCGTTTATGGCGAAAAATCCACCAAAATAGGCCAGAAATGGCCACTGAAATGACCATTGCGATGACAAATCCGTAGCGACTTTCCTCCATGCCGTTGATGAGGTTCATGCCAAACAAACTGGCTATGAGCGTGGGGAACATCATGAGAATGGACACCGAAGTGAGCGTTCGCATCACGGTGTTCATGTTGTTGTTGATGATTGACGAGTAGGTGTCCATTGTCGATTCGAGAATGTTCGAATATATGTTTGTCGTTTCGCGGGCCTGTGTCATCTCGATGTTGACGTCTTCGATGAGGTCGGCGTCAAGTTCGTCAATCTGAAGCTTGAACTTCAGTTTTGACAGCAGTGTCTCGTTGCCGCGTATTGACGTGATGAAATAGGTGAGCGAGTCCTGCAGGCGGCTTAGTCCTATGAGCGACTCGTTGTTCACTTCGCGGTCGAGGTTGCGTTTTGCTTTTTCAATGAGGCTGTTAATCTGCTTCAGGCGTTTCAGATACCATACGGCAGAGGAGAGGAAAAGGCGGAATATCATATCGACATAGTCGGTGAAGCCTACACCGCGCTTCTGCTGGTAGCTCACGAAGTCTATCATCATGTTGGTTTCGTAGTAGCACACGGTGATGGTCACGTCGCGCTTGTGGATGATGCCAAGAGGGACTGTGGTGTAAGGTGTGCGTGAACGTATTTCCTTCACGTAGGGTATGCGGAGGATAATCAGCATCCAGCCGTCGTCGTATTCGTAGCGTGCGCGCTCGTCGGTATCGCTGATGTCCGACATGAAATAGTCGGGGATGTTGAATTGTTTTTCCAGTAGTTGCTGGTCTTCTTCTGTCGGACAAGTCACTTGTATCCAGCAGTTGGGTTCCCAGTCGTTTATTGCGGTGAGTCCGCCATTGGTGTTCCAGTATGTTCTCATTTTTGCCAATCCTTGTTAAAAATTATAGAGTAAGAATTGAGAAAGGAGCATGTGTGTCACTTTCTGAATTCGCAATAGTTATCATGGCAAGAGGATTGGCCTTCTTGCCATCCTCACGCCTTAAAATGTAAAGTTTTCCGCGTGATAATCGTCCATAATTGTTGAAGTTTAATTGTTTTTTGGGTGCAAAGGTAGTAAGAAAAATGAAAAATGAAGAATGTAGAATGAATATTTTTCATTCTCGTAACGGTTTTTTAACATAAATAGAGGGGGGAGAGGGGAGAAGGTAGGGGTGAGGGGTGAGGGGGGGAGGGGAAGGGGGTAGAGGGTAGAAGGTAGAGGGTAGAGAAATGCTTAACCATGGATATGAGGTAGATTTCTATGCAGTGCAGTAATCTCTACCCTCTACCCTCTACCCTCCACCCTCTACCCTCTACCCTCTAATATCTACTATCCTTCCTCCATCACTGCCTTCAGCAGTTCCCAGAATGGGGCTACGGTAGATATTTGGGCGCGTTCGCTTGTGGTGTGGGGTGAACGCATGGTTGGGCCGAGCGATACTACGTCGAGGTGTGGATATTTGCCAAGGATTATCGAGCATTCAAGTCCTGCATGGTCTATCTGAACTATAGCGTCCTCGCCATTCTGCTCCTTGTATATCTTCATCAGTTTGGCCAGCATTGGGCTGTCGGGGTTAGGATCCCAACCGCCATAGCTGCCTCCTGTCTCAATCTTCATGCCTGCCATTGAGAAGCAGCTTGAAATCATGGTGGTTACATAGTCCTTCATGTCTTCGCGCGAGCTGCGTGGAAGGAGCTTGATGAGTGTGTTGCCGCCTTCGATGTTGATGATGGCGAGATTGCTCGATGTCTCAACAACGTTGGGGTAGGCGGGTATCATGCGCACTACGCCGTCGTGAACAGCATAGATGGCATTGACAAGGTTGTCCTGTATTTCTTCAGGCACTTGCATCTTTGGAGTGTCAACGTCTTCGGCATAGAATTCTATGCCGTCTTCGATGCCTTTGTATTCGTCGATGAAGTCGGCCTTCCAGTCGTCAACAAGTTCTTTCAGGGCATCAACGTTCTCCTTTGGCAGTGTCAGCACCACCTCGGCCTTGAATGGAATGGCGTTGCGCATGTTGCCGCCGTGCCATGTAGCCAAGCGTGCTTCGCACTCGGCAATGGCCTCGCGCACGAAACGTACCATGAGCTTGTTGGCGTTGGCTCGTCCTTCGTGTATCTCAAGTCCCGAATGGCCTCCGCGCAGTCCCTTTACCGTCACTCTTACGGCTGCGTCATTGGGGTCGGTTTCTACTTCTTTGTATTCGAGAGTGGCTGTAACGTTGATGCCGCCTGCCGAACCAATTACAAACTTGCCCCATGTCTCAGAGTCGAGGTTGAGCAGTATGTCGCCGTTAAGCTCTCCTGCCGGCAGGTCGTTGGCTCCAAACATTCCCGTTTCCTCGTCGGCTGTGATAAGTCCTTCAACAGGTCCGTGCTTCAGTGTCTTGTCTTCCATAACGGCCATGATGGTTGCTACGCCAAGGCCGTTGTCGGCACCAAGGGTAGTGCCTTTGGCGCGTACCCAACCCTCTTCGTCGATGTAGGTCTGAATGGGGTCGGTTTCGAAGTTGTGTGTGCTTTCAGGCGACTTCTGAGGAACCATGTCCATGTGGGCCTGCAGGATGATGCCTTTCTTGCCTTCCATGCCAGGAGAGGCGGGTTTGCGCATCACGATGTTGTTGGCAGGGTCCTTGAATGCCTCAACGCCTACGCGTGCTGCGAAGTCGAGAAGGAATTGCTGTACTTTTTCGAGGTGCCCTGATGGACGTGGCACTTGAGTCAGTGCATCGAAGTTTCTCCAAATGCACTCTGGATTTAGATTCTTAATTTCACTCATAGTTGTATTTTTATTGTTTATTTAGGTAGGGAGGTTATGGCCTCCTTGTTGTCTGCAATGTTTTTGATGGACGTGAAGTTCAGCGCCACCCAAGCCCAAATGCCGAGAATCATTACAAGCATGGTTTGGACGGTGTGGACTATCAGCACGAAGTAGAGGGCTTGTTCGTCGGCCACTCCATATAGTATGAGCATGGTCTTTACGGCAAAATGCCACGGGCCGGCTCCGTTGGGTGTAGGAACAAGCACGGCTATGCTGCCCACCACAAAGGTTACCATGGCGCAGCCTATGCCGAGATGCTCGGTGAAGTCGAAGCAGAAGAAGGTAAGATAGTAGTGCAGGAAATAGCTCACCCATATACCTAAGGTGAACACTATGAACAATGGAATGTTGCTAACGTTTCGCAAGGAGACCACACCCTGCCATATTCCGCCCAACGTGGCTTTCACCTTATTATATACCGACAGCTTCTTCAGAAGGAAGTGGAGCAGCACAAGGGCCGAAAGGCCACAGGTGGCTGTCACAATGTAACCGGCCACGGAAAACCTATTGAGAATAGAATCGACACTCGTGCCGGTACGGTCGAAGAAGATGTTGAAAATGTTGAGTTGCAGCAGCAGTGTAATGCCCGAGACGCCTGCCACGAGCAGCGAGTCGATGGCACGCTCAGTCACTACAGTGCCCAAAGCCTTGGAGAAAGAGATGCCGTCGTAGCGCTTCAGCACTCCGCAGCGGGTGAACTCGCCCACGCGTGGTATGACGAGGCTGGCCGCATAAGACAGGAAAATGGCGTTGATGCTTGTCGAATGGCGAGGATGCTCGCCCAGAGGCTCAAGGGTTTGATTCCATCTCCAGCCGCGAAACATTTGGGCGAGAATGCCAAAGGGGAACGACAGCAGCATCCATGTCCAGTCCATCTCATGGAAAAGCACATGGCTGATGCTGTTGAAGTCAAACCCACGATACATCCAGTATAGTATGGCTCCACCCAACAGCAATGGCAGCAGAATCTTTACTATTATGCTCGATTTCTTCATTGTCTATAGTTCACTCCTCACTCTTCGCTTCTCAGTTGAAGTAGTAAAGGAAAGTGGCTACACCTTCAAGTGCCTTCTTCTTCTGGTCCTTGATTTCGATGGCAAACTTTATTTCGGCCTTTATGGTGCCGCGAAGGTTGGCTATCGACAAAAGGTCGGCCACAAGGCGTATCGACTCGCCCGACTTGACTGCCTGACCAAACTTCATCTTGTCCATGCCGTAGTTGACCATCATCTTGAGATTGTTGACCTCGATGATTTGGTTCCAAAGGAACGGAAGCATCGACAGTGTGAGATAACCGTGGGCTATGGTTGTCTTGAACGGACTTTCAACGGCAGCCTTCTCAGGATTGACATGAATCCACTGGTGGTCGAGTGTTGCGTCGGCAAAAAGGTTGATACGCTCCTGTGTCAATTCCACATAGTCGGAAATGCCTATGTTCTTGCCAAGCATTGCGGCAAACTCTTCATAATTGTTGATAACTACTTTGCTCATAACAGTATCGTTGGAATGATATTTTTAAGAATATGATTATTTTGTATGTTTTACGCTGCAAAGGTAGTAAAATATTTGTAAACAAAAACTTTTTTGGACAATTATTTTGTAATATCGCCATCTTTCGCTAACTTTGCACCATTGTTTGGCATTACAAGATACAAAAACATAACACATTAATTAGCTGAATATGAAAACAGTCTTACTTTCCCTTTTATTGGCTTTTGCCGTCGGCACCAATGCCCAGGACGCACCTAAGCGTCAGCAGGTGCTGCTTGAAACGACGGCGGGAAACATTCGTGTTGAACTGTACGACGAGACACCGCTACACCGTGACAACTTCCTGAAACTTGTGCGTCTGCATGTCTATGACTCGCTGCTGTTCCATCGTGTCATTAAGGACTTCATGATACAGTGCGGCGACCCGAAGAGCAAGGATGCAAAACCGGGAGTCTTTCTTGGCGAGGGCGACCTCGACTGGACGGTGGAGCAGGAGTTGCGTCTGCCGCAGTTGTTCCATCGCCGTGGTGTGCTGGCGGCCGCCCGCGAGCCTGACTCCGACAATCCCTACCGCGAGTCGAGTGCCTGCCATTTCTACCTTGCATGGGGAAAGACGTTTACCGACGAGCAACTCGACAAGATGCAGCAGCGCCTCGACACACTGTACGGCTATCGTGTGAAACTGACGCCTGAGATGCGCGAGGCATACAAGACAGTTGGTGGCATACCGCATTTGGATGGCGGCTATACCGTATTTGGCAACATTGTCGAAGGTCTCGACGTGGTTGACAAGATACTGCAGATGGCCACCGACGAAAACGACCGTCCCCTCGAAGATGTGCGCATCTTGAAGGCAACGGTCGTAGAGGAGGTGAAGAAGCCTACAGCAAAAAGTCAGTCAGTTCGGCGTAAGCCTTCTGCGAATCGCGCTCGGAAGTGAGCGTGTCGTCGATGGCGTCGTAGTAGTACGACAGTCCTACGAGATACTCCACCATGGATATTTCGCCTGCCTGAAGGGCCTTGGCAAGAAGTCGGCTGTTGTCGCTTTCTGCCAAGGCCTTTTTCGATGCCGCCGCCGCATCGGCCAGGCCTTTGGCCAACAGGTATTTCTCCTTCAGCTTGCCTTCCAACTGTCTTTGGGCGTCTTCGCGCATTGCCTCGGCGGCTTCGGCTTCGCTTCTTGCCTGCTTGATGCGTCGTGAGCTGCTCCAGAGCGGCACGCTGAGTCCAACGCTCACGCCCTGATAATGTTCGCCCATGGTCTTCTCACTAATGTAGCCGAGCGATATCGAAGGCAGGGCCGACTGCTTTTCAAGTGAAAGCTGTCGGCGGCTCGTAAGCTGTTGGCTGCGGGCATAGCCAAGTGCAGGATGAGCCTCGGCATTCTGCTGATACCATGAGTGGAAGTCGGCGGGAAAGTCCATCATGGCATATTCCATTTCAGTCACCTTCAGGGGCTGTCCGCCATTGAGTCTTTCAAGCTGTCTCATCACTGCTTGGCGTTCAGCTCCAGCCTTCTTCATTTCAGTGGCAATCTTTGCGAGGTTCAGGCTTACGTTGTTGTATTCCATCTTGTTGCTTTCTCCTGCTTCCATACTTTTGCTCTGTGCCCGCAGCATTGCGTCGGCATGGCTCAACCTGCGCTCCAGTTCGGCAATATACTTGTTGTAGTATATTGCGTCTATCAATGCCAACTTAGCTTCCAGCAGAATGGCGGCGCGCTCCGCCTTGTATTGCCATTCCACCATGTTGTCCTTGCCTTTAGCCAGTCTTCCCTTGGCTCCAGTAATTGTAGGAATGTCGAATTCTTGGCTGGCGCTCACGTCGGTTCTGTTGCCAATGGAGCCTGGCGAGCCCCACAGTCGGTTGTAGCCCACCTCAGGGTCGGCCAACGCATTTTCGGCATGGTTGGCCCTTTTCTGAGCCTCTGCCGATTTCTGCAAGGCTTTCAGTGTGGTGTTGTTGGCCTCTATTTCGGCAAGCGCACCGTCTATGCCGTTTTGTGCATGCAGCGGTGCTGTTGCAATAAGTGCAACAATACATAATGCAATTTTCTTCATATTGTTCAAATTTTGTTTGTTGTCCAAATCATATCTCTCACCTCTCACCTCTTACTTCTCACCTCTCACCTCTACTATCAGATACATCACGGGAATGATGAATCCGTTGAGTAGGGTGGAAGTCAGCAGTCCGCCGAGTATCACCTTGGCCATAGGGCTTTGTATCTCGTTGCCTGGCAGGTCGCCGCCCAATACCATAGGTATCAGCGCCAAAGCCGAAGTCAGAGCTGTCATCATAATCGGGTTGAGGCGGTCGGCCGAGCCTTTCATTACGCTCTCCATTGCCGACATGCCTGTTGCCCTCAGGTCGTTGTAGCGCGACACGAGCAGCATGCCGTTGCGTGTGGCAATGCCGAAGAGCGATATGAATCCTATAATCGACGGAATGCTCACCACGCCACTTGTCATCGCTATGGCCACTACGCCGCCAATGAGTGCCAACGGCAGATTGACCATAATCACGGCTGACTGGGTGATGTTGCGGAACTGGCTGAACAGCAGTAGGAATATGACCAGCAGAGCCACAATGGATGCAACGGTGAGAGTGCGCGACGCCGCCTGTTGGCTCTCAAACTGTCCGCCATATTCCACATGGTAGCCTTCGGGCAGAGTAATGTCTTCGTCGATTACTTTCTTTATGTCGTTGACTACGCCCAGGAGGTCACGTCCTGCCACGTTGCACGAAACGACTATCTTGCGCTGTGCATTCTCGCGGTTGACGGTGTTGGGTCCTGCCGACGACGTCACCTCGGCAATGTTTTCCAGTGCCACCTTGCGTCCTCCGGCATCCACCATGAGGTGTTTTATTCCGTCGATGCTCGTGCGATTGTCGTCGGCCACCTTTAGCGTCAGGTCGAATGTTTGGTTGCCTTCATACACCTGCGACACGACCCTTCCTTCAAGCAGCACTTCTACCATCTCGGCAAACTGTGGCATTGTGATGCCATATTTAGCCAATATGGTGCGTCGTGGCTTTATAGTCAGCTGTGGCCTTTCCACCTGCTGCTCGACGTTAAGGTCGGCAATGCCGCTGATTCCGCTGATGCCGCTCTTTATCTCGTTGCCTATCTTGAACATCCTGTTAAGGTCGGCACCGAATATCTTAATGGCTATGCTGGCGCGTGTGCCTGAGAGCATGGCGTCGATGCGGTGGCTTATGGGCGAACCCACTTCAATGTTCACTCCGGGCAGCTCGCCCAGCTTGTGGCGAATGTCGTCGAGCAGCTCGTCCTTTGTCCGGCGGTCAAGCACGTAGGGAGCCTCTATCTCAGAAGTGTTTACGCCAAGTGCGTGTTCGTCCAGTTCGGCACGTCCGGTCTTTCGCCCCACGGCCTTTATCTCAGGAATGGTGAGCAGCAACTGTTCAGCCCGTCGTCCTATCTTGTCAGACTCTTCAAGCGATATGCCTGGCAGCGTGCTGACATTGATGGTCGTCGAGCCTTCGTTGAACGGTGGCAGGAAACTGCTGCCGAAGGTCATGAAAAGGGCCGTAGCCGCCACAAGGCCAACGCCCGTGGTCGCCACAACGGTGCGCTTGTGGTTGAGTGCCATGGCGAGAGCCTTCAGATAGCCTTCTTTCATCTTTCGTGAGAGGTAAGGCTCTTTGCCGGTGCCGTCGTTCGGCTTGCCTTTGGCCAAAAGATAGCTGCACATTACTGGAGTGAGCGTCAGCGCCACTATGGTTGAAGAGCATAGTGCCACGATGAAGGCTATGCCAAGAGGTTGCAGCATTCGGCCTTCCATGCCTGAGAGAAAGAAAATAGGCATGAAGCTGGCAATGATTATCAGTGTGGAGTTGAGTATGGGCATGCGCACCTCTTTCGATGCCTCGAATATCACGTCCAATGCCTTTTGCCTTTCTTCGGCGGGCAAAAGGCGGTTTTCGCGCAGCCGCTTATACACATTCTCAACGTCAACAATGGCGTCGTCAACCAGCGAACCTATGGCTATGCACATGCCGCCGAGGCTCATGGTGTTGATTGTCAGCCCAAGGGCGTGCAGGGCCACTATGGCTGCAAGGAGCGACAGTGGTATGGTGACAAGGGAAATGACGGTGGTGCGGACGTTCATTAGAAACAAAAACAGTACTACCACCACCAGGACACCACCTTCTATCAGCGCATTGTTGACATTGTTGATGCTGCTTTCTATGAATCGTGACTGGCGATAGATGTCGGTGGTGAGCTTTACGTCGGCAGGCAGCGACTTCTGCAGGCCGGCAAGTGTAGAGTCGAGCTGTTTGGTAAGGTCAAGGGTCGATACGGCAGGCTGCTTTGTTATTGTCATCATTACGGCAGGCTTGCCGTTGTACGACGCTGTTCCCATGCGCGGTACACGGTTGCCTATGGTGACATTGGCAATGGCGTTGAGGCAGATGGGCATTCCGTCGGCATTACGTTTTACAACGGCTTCGCCCAGTTCGTAGGTGTCGGCTGTTGACAGCAGTCCGCGTATGATGTATTCATTGCCATATTCATACAGCGTTCCGGCGGCTACGTTGCGGTTCATGTCGCCAACGGCTGCTATGGCTTCGTCAAGGCCTACACCGTAGTGCTTCATGCGCTCGGGGCTTAGTTGTATTTGGTATTCGCGTATGTCGCCGCCAAGGACGGCCACTTGTGCCACTCCGCCCGTGGCCATGAGGCGAGGCCTTACGGTCCAGTCGGCCAGCGTACGGAGGTCTTGCAGCGTGGTAGAGTCGGAGGTGAGGGCAACAAACATCAGCTCGCCAAGTATTGACGACTGCGGTCCTAAGGTAGGGCTGCCTACGCCTTTGGGCAGCGCACCGTTGATGGTTGCCAGTTTTTCGGTAACTATCTGTCGGGCGCGATACACGTCGGCTCCCCAGTTGAATTCTACCCAGACTACCGAGAACCCATTGGTGGACGACGACCTGACGCGTCTAACGTCGGTAGCGCCATTGACGGCCGTTTCTATCGGGAAGGTGACGAGTCGTTCCACCTCTTCGGCCGCCATGCCCTTAGCTTCGGTCATTACTACCACAGTAGGGGCGTTGAGGTCGGGAAAGACGTCAACCTCCATGTTTGTGGCGGTGTGAAGTCCGCCTATGGTAAGCAGCACTCCGACAATTAGCACAAACAGCCTGTTGTCGAGTGAGAATCTGATAATTCTGTTCAGCATGTCGGTTGAGTTTTAGTGGTTGTGACTATGGCCTTCGGGTATCACCGCCGATGCAGCGGCAAGCTTTACTTGGTATGCACCCTTGCTCACCACCGCCTCGCCTTCTTTCAAACCCGAGATTATTTCGGTGCGCAGGCCGTCGGTTTGTCCTATTTTCACTTCGCGCTTCTCAAACACGCCTTCGTCATTGTGCTTATGGCCTTCCTCTTTTATATATATATAATGTGTACCCTGTTCTTCAGTAAGGGCGGAGGTTGGCACCGAGATGACGTTCTTCCTGACCTTCAAAAGCAGAAAGACCTCAACAAACGAGCCGGGCACTATGGCGCCAACATTGTCCATCTCGAATGTGGCGGGCAGGTAGGCCGAGCCTTCGGGCAGTGTGCGGCTGTAGGACACGAGGCGTCCGTTGATGTCGGCAAGTCTATATACCTTGTCGTCGCCCGTAGTGCGGAAGTTGGCCCCGTTGATGTTCTTCATGTCCTTATAGGCACATTCCGGCACGTCAACCTTCAGCTGCAGTCGGCGGTCTTGCGTAATGGTGGCAATGGGGTCGCCAACGTCCACGTAGTCGCCGCTCTTCACCATAAGCGTCTTTACATATCCGCCCATGCCGGCGGCAATGCTTGTTTGTCCGTCGCGTGTTTGCTTTGCAATGCCCCTGTAAGAAGCCCGAGCCGTCTGGAAGTTCAGTTTTGCCTGTTCGTAATCGCGTTGCGACACAATCTTGTCGTCAACGAGGTCCTTCATTCTCTCCAATTCCTTTTTTGCCGCCTCAAAAGCAGCCTTGGCCTTTGCCGTAGGGTCGCCGTCCTGCAGGTTGCGTGCCGTTACGGTGGCTATGGTCTGTCCTTTGCCTATTGGTGAGCCCTCGCTCATCGAAGGGTTGGCAATCCTTATTATTCCGCTTGCCGTTGCGGCTATGGTTTGTTCGTCGCCTTGCGGCCGTCCTATTTGTCCTGCTGCCTTCATCACAGCCATAAAGTCGGCTGCCTTGGCCGTTTCGGTTTTCACTCCGGCCTTTTCCATCTGTTCGGTGGTCATTATTATTTCTCCGGCATGTTCTCCGTGTGCTTCGTGTTCGTCAGCTTCATGGTCGTGGCCATGGTCATGGTCTCCCGACGAGCAGGCTACAAGGCAGCCGGCCATCATCGTGAGTAGCATAATATTGTATTTTTTCATGATGTTGTTTTTCTTGTTTACGATTACTTAATTGTCAAAAAGTGGTCAAATCGCAAACAAAGGCGGGGCACGAAGGCCAAGGGTTGTTCCGTGACGTGCTGATTCATAGCATGTTGACCTTTTTACATTTCGTTTAATAACACTTGTGTCAACATCCTCTACACGCCATTCGTAGCCAAGCAGCGTCAGCAGTGGCAGTAGATAAAGGTCGGACGAGATGCGTGTTTCGTGGCCTTTTATGTCATACCATTGTGAACTTTTGTCGCACGAAGTGCAGCCTTCGCCCGGCTGTTGGCTTTGATGCTCAGTATGCTCGTCGTTGATGGCATCGTCCAATTCACATCTCTCCATAATCATACACACCACCTCACCATGATGATGATGTGGAATCATAGGAGCGATGAGCATGGCCATCACCCCAATGGTCCAAACGATTATGTTTGCCAATCGTCGCATGCCTTTAATTCTTTAATATTTTAATTCTTTAAATACCAAGTGCATCCTGCACTTTGTTAGTTAGTTCGACAAACTGCTGTATTGTCAACTGTTCGGGGCGTTTTGTCATTATGTCCTGCTGGAAAAAGTCGTCAGGCACCGAATGTCCCGCAAACAGCGGCTTCATGCTCACGCGCAGCATCTTGCGTCGTTGGTTGAACACGGTCTTTACCACGCGCTTAAACAGCACCTCGTCGCAACCGAGTTCTGTGGCCGAGTTGCGCGTCATCCTTATTACTGCGCTCTTCACCTTTGGAGGAGGGTTGAACACGCCTTCGTCAACGGTGAACAGGTATTCTACATCGTACCATGCCTGAATCAATACGCTGAGAATGCCGTAAGCCTTGTTGCCTGGTGCCGAAGCCATGCGCTGTGCCACTTCGCGTTGTATCATGCCCGTGCAGCACGGTATCAGGTCTTTGTTGTCGAGCATCTTGAAGAATATCTGTGATGAAATGTCGTAGGGATAGTTGCCCGTCAAAACAAACTGCTTTCCGTCAAACACCTTCGACAAGTCCATTCTGAGGAAGTCTTCACCTAATACATTATCGCGCAGGCGCGGAAAATGTTCGTTGAGGTATTCTACCGACTCCGTGTCGATTTCCACTACCTTCATAGGCCTTGGCTTCTCCATTAAATATTGTGTAAGAACTCCCATGCCTGGTCCCACTTCCAATACAGGAATGTCAGGACAGACATCAACCGTGTCGGCAATTCGCTTTGCTATGCTAAGGTCGGTCAGGAAGTGCTGGCCGAGGTTTTTCTTTGGACGAACTTGTTTCATTTTTTTTCTATTTATAGAGTAATGAATCTTTTTAGTTAAGAGTGATGAGTGAAGAGTGATGAGTTGTGATTACCGTTAAGTCATCCATTCTGCGCAGTTAAGTAATCATAACTCTTCACTTTTCACTCATAACTCTTCCACTCTTCACTCATAACTCTTCACTAAAGATACTTTCGAACCCTCCTTCTTGTTTAAAAAGAAAGAGCGCAACCTTGATGATTGCGCTCTTCTGTGTTGGGATACCCGGACTCGAACCAGGAAAGGCAGGACCAGAATCTGCAGTGTTACCATTACACCATATCCCAATGTTTGTTTGCTTTTGGTTTATTGCCTTATTGCGAGTGCAAAGGTACGGACTTTTCCCGAAACCTCCAAACTTTTTTCCAACTTTTTTCAAGAAACAGCGAAATATTTCTTCTTTTATTACAAAATGGCTGCAAAATTTGCTGGTTTCAGACTTTTGTTGTAATTTTGCAGCCGTTTTTTATAACAATAATCTTTTTATTAATTAAACAATGTACAACAACAATTCAAACAAGAAGCAGGGCGTATTTGTGTTCAAGCGTTTTGGACGCAAAGGCTATTCGCTGTTTGCTGTGCTTGGTCGGGTGGTTGTAGTTGGCGTACTTAGCGTAGCCACGCTTTCGCATTCGCGTGCCGAGGGTGTAGGCGTGAAGCCAGTTGTCAATGGCGACTCCATTTCGGCCAACACCGACCGCGAGCTGATGCTTGAGGAAGTGAGTGTCACCGGCTCACGTGCGCCGCTTACACGCGCCCAAGCTGCGAGAATGGTTACTGTACTGGAGCGTGCCGACATTCAGGCGGCTCCGGTGCAAAGTGTTAACGATTTGCTGAAATATGCCGCCAGCGTTGATGTCCGCCAGCGTGGACCTATTGGAGCGCAGACAGACATTGGCATACGAGGAGGCAACTACGAGCAAATTACAATTCTTCTTAACGGCATCAACATCTGCGACCCGCAGACAGGACACAATGCCTTTGATTTTCCCGTTGACATTAGTGAGATCGAGCGCATAGAAGTGCTCGAAGGCCCGGCAGGACGCGTCTATGGAACGTCGTCGTTGCTTGGAGCCATCAACATTGTCACCCGTCCGCGCTCAAAGTCGAGCGTGTCGGCTCATGTCGAGGGCGGCAGTTATGGTTATCTGTCGGCTGGAGCAAGAGCAAATGTTGCCAATGGAAAATGGAACAACCAGATTTCGGGTAGTTACTCCCGTTCTGACGGCTATCAGCGCAACAGTGGCGGAGGACTTAATTCTGACTACAGCGGAGGCAAGGCTTTCTATCAGGGCATGTACGACGATGCCGACATCAACGTTAGTTGGCACGCCGGCTTGAGCACAAAAGACTATGGCTCAAACACATTCTACGGAATGAAGTGGGACGACCAGTTTGAGCATACTCTCAAGACCTATACGGCCTTGCAGGCAGACACAAAGAAGGGAAAGTTCCATCTGAAACCGTCAATTTATTGGAATCATTCCTACGACCGCTTTGAACTGTTCCGTGGAGCCGCCGAAAAATATCCTTTCAACTATCATCGCAGCGACATCTTTGGTGTTAACCTCAACGGCTATTTCGACTGGATGCTCGGACGCACGGCCATAGGTGCTGAACTGCGCAATGAAGACCTCTTGAGCGGCAATCTCGGCGAGCCGCTCGACAATCCGCACCATATCAGCGGTACCGACCGCTATTATGACCATGGCATCAACCGTACCAACATCAGCTTTGTGCTTGAACACAACATCCTGCTTAACAGGTTTACGCTTTCGGCAGGACTTGTTGCCGTGAAAAACACATGGAACGGAATGAACATGAAAGTTTATCCCGGTGTAGATGCAAGCTACCGCATAGGCAACAACCTCAAGGTATATGCTTCATACAACACCTCGCTGCGCATGCCTTCCATTACCGAACTCTACTATTCGGTGGGTGGCCACGTGGCCGACAAGAACTTGAAGCCTGAAGAGGTGAGTGCGCTGGAGGGCGGACTTAAATATTCGGATGGCGGCATTACGGCACAGGCCAGCGTTTATCACAACAACTGGAAAAACATGATTGACTGGATACGTTATACGGCCGATGGTGCCGACGCTCCGTGGCAGTCGGTCAATTTCACAGAAGTCAAGGCTACAGGCTTTGAGGCGCAGTTGGCACTCAACTTCCGCAGAATGTTGCCAGCCCAACGCGTGCTGAAGTCGTTGAGCGCGTCATACAACTATCTGTTCCAGAACAAGGACATCGACGATACGGTAGAAAGCAAATATTCACTCGAATACCTGCGCCATAAGCTCGTGGCCAACATGCAACTCAACATCTGGAGCCGCCTCGACCTTGGACTTAACTTCCGTTGGCAGGACCGCCGTGGCGTATATACCGATTTCGACGGTGGGGTGAAGGACTATTCACCTTATTCTATTATGGACGCGCGTCTTTCATGGACAGCTCCAAACTACAAACTGTATGTCGAGGCCAACAACATTTTCGACAAGACATACATCGACTATGGCTGTGTGCCACAACCAGGGGCCTGGTTCATAGCTGGAACTGCCATTGAAATATAATTGCGCATTACATCATCATCGGCACAAACCATTTTGCCAATGAGTAGCCGCCGATGAGCAGCCATATCTGCAGGGCGAGAGCAAGGACGAAGGGCTTTGCTCCCGCCTTTTTGAATTTCTCGATGCTTGTCTCGGCTCCAAGGGCTGTCATGGCCATGGTGAGCAGGAACGTGTCGAACTTGTTGATGAAGGCAACTAAAGAGGTTGGCAACAAGTCGAACGAGTTGAAGGCAATGACAACGAGGAAAAGTATGGCAAACCAAGGTATGTTGACCTTTCCTTTCTGTCCTTCCTCGCCGCTCTTTACAGCATTGCGTGCCACACTCCAAGTGAGGAACAGCAGCACAGGCACAAGCATCATCACACGTATCATCTTTACTATGATGGCCGTTGACGACACGCTCTCGCCCATGGCGTTGCCTGCACCCACCACGTGTGCCACTTCATGAATGGTGCTGCCTGCATATATTCCCATCTGTTCGGGCGTAAGGTCGAAGACACCGTTGCGGTAAAGCACAGGATAAACGAACATCGACAGTGTACCGAAAATGACCACCGTTGACACGGCGACCGCTGTCTTGTAGGCCTTGGCTCTAAGTGCCGACTCGGCACCCAGCACGGCGGCAGCGCCGCAGATGGCACTGCCAACCGAAGTGAGCAGTGTTATGCCACGGTCCATTTTCAGCATTCGCCCAATGAGAACACCTATTGAAATCGTGCCTACTACTATTATTGCATCGACGATTATTGACGGTATTCCAACAGCAGTCACGTCTTGGAACGTAAGTCGAAAACCATATAAAATGATGCCAATGCGCAGTATTCGCTTTGAACAAAACTGTATGCCCGGCACCCATGTTTCAGGCAGGTTGTTGCGAAGTGAGTTGGCATAGAGCATACCAAGTATGATGCCGACAATCATGGGCGACAGCGACAATGATGTCACCAAGTCGGTCTCGCCTATATAGAAGGCGGCGCATGAGAACAATGTAATGAGCAGTACTCCATGCAGCATACTGCTTCTTTTTTCTGAAAGCTGCATTTTTTAACCCTTTAAAAAGTTTTGTTTCTTCAATGCCTTGATCATTCCTTCCGACATGGCCTCATTGTCTTTCTTCGTATAGCGTATGTCGGTAAATATCTGAGCCAGAGTTTCCTTGTTGTTTATCTCGCAGAAATGTATGTTCTCTTCCAAAGCCTCTTTGGCGGCATAGTGACGGTCGATGTCGGCCGACGAGTAGTCGTGATATTGTTCGTTGTGTACGAAGGCGGCGGTGTCGAGTCGGTCGGTCTGTGCAGGAGTTTCGTCTGGCCAACCCACGGTAAGTGTAGCCACGGGCATCACGAGTTCTGGCAGTTTCAATGCGTCGATAATCATGTCGGGCATATACACCGTGGTGCCGAGATAGCACAATCCCAATCCCCTCTCCTCTGCCAAGTTGCAGAATGTTTGGGTGTAGAGAAGAGCGTCGGTTGCGGCGTTCATGAACGAGAGGAAATTGTCGTATCCTGGGTTTGCCTTCCGCTGCTCACACCATCGTGTAGTGCGTCTGAAGTCGGCACAAATGGTAAGTACAACTGGTGCCTGGGTCACCATTGGTTGGTTGAAGTGTGCCGGAGCCAATGCCTTTTTGCCCTCTTCGCTTCGCGTCACTACCACGCTGTAAAGTTGGAGGTTGCCCATTGTCTGGGTTCTGGCAGCCAGCCCGAGCAGTTCGGTCAGCAATGTTTCGTCAACGTCTTTTGGGGCATAACGTCTTATGCTACGTCGTGTTTGAATAGTGTTCATAATCTTGTCTTTTTATAAATTATAGTGCAAAATTACAAATAATATTCATTAATCTCTCTATTTCTATGTATTTTTTTCTATATTACCCCTCATTTTCTTTTCATTTCTTGGATATGGAATTGGTGGTAGAAAGTTGTTTTGTTAATATTTTGCATTCATGACATTTGACTTTAGACAAATAATTAAATGGTTTGAAAGTCATGATGTTATCGTTTTGGGATAACTTTAACGGCCAAAACTCGATAGAAGTTTTCCAAAAAAATATTTCCGTAATTCAAATAATATGCGTAACTTTGCCGCCAAATTAATGACAAAACAATGGAATCTAACAAAACCTTCAGCCACGAAGAAGCCATTGAGGCTTCTTTAGAATACTTTAAGGGAGACGAGTTGGCGGCACGCGTGTGGGTCAACAAGTATGCGATGAAAGACAGCTTTGGCAACATCTACGAGAAGTCGCCGGCTGACATGCATTGGCGCATCGCAAACGAGATTGCCCGTATTGAAAACAAGTACGCCAATCCGATGTCGGCCGAGCAAATCTTTGAATTGCTAGACCATTTTAAATATATCATTCCGGCAGGCAGCCCAATGACCGGCATTGGCAACAATCACCAGATAGCTTCGTTGAGCAACTGCTTTGTGATAGGACTCGACGGAGATGCCGACTCTTATGGTGCCATAATGCGCATTGATGAAGAGCAGGTGCAGCTGATGAAGCGTAGGGGTGGAGTAGGACACGACTTGTCGCACATACGTCCGAAGGGGTCGCCTGTAAACAATTCCGCCCTCACGTCAACAGGCCTTGTGCCTTTCATGGAGCGTTACAGCAATTCCACCCGCGAGGTGGCACAGGATGGCCGTCGTGGAGCCCTCATGCTGTCAGTCAGCATAAAGCATCCCGACTCGGAGGCGTTCATCGACGCAAAGATGACCGAGGGAAAAGTGACGGGAGCCAACGTGTCGGTAAAGATTGACGATGAGTTTATGCGCTCGGCAATAGAAGACAAGCCATACCACCAAATATTCCCATTGGATTCAGACAATCCGATGTACGACAAGGAGATATCGGCAAAGAAACTGTGGGAGAAGATTGTTCACAACGCATGGAAGAGCGCTGAGCCGGGCGTGCTTTTTTGGGACACCATACTGCGCGAGAGCATTCCTGACTGTTATGCCGACCTGGGATTCCGGACGGTGTCAACCAATCCCTGCGGTGAAATACCGTTGTGTCCTTACGACTCATGCCGACTGCTCTCGATTAACCTCTACTCTTACGTGGTAAATCCGTTCTCGAAGGAGGCCTATTTCGACTACGACCTGTTCCGCAAGCATGTGGCTGCTGCCCAGCGACTGATGGACGACATTGTCGATCTTGAACTGGAGAAGATAGACATGATAATGCAGAAAATTGGCGAAGACCCACAAACCTCAGAGGTGAAGGGTGCAGAGATGCATCTTTGGGAGAAGATCAAACGCAAAAGCAGCATGGGACGACGCACTGGTGTGGGCATCACGGCTGAAGGCGACATGCTGGCTGCAATGGGCTTTAGATATGGCACGCAGGAGGCCACCGACTTCTCGGTAGAGGTACACAAGACTTTGGCGCTTACGGCCTACCGCTCGTCGGTGACGATGGCACGCGAGCGTGGAGCCTTTGAGGTGTATGACAGCGAGCGCGAGGCCAACAATCCGTTTATCAACCGCATAAAGGAGGCCGACGCTGAACTGTATGAAGAAATGGTCAAGTACGGACGCCGCAATATAGCCTGTCTTACCATAGCCCCAACAGGCACTACATCGCTCATGACACAAACGACAAGCGGCATTGAACCAGTGTTCATGCCTGTTTATAAGCGTCGCCGCAAGGTGAACCCCAACGACGCCGACGTGCATGTTGACTATACTGACGAAGTGGGCGACTCGTTTGAGGAGTACATCGTTTACCACAATAAGTTCATGAAATGGATGAAGGTGAACGGATATGACACCCAAAAACGCTATACGCAGGACGAGATAAACCAGTTGGTGGAAAAGTCACCTTATTATAAAGCTACGGCCAACGACGTTGACTGGCTTATGAAGGTGAAGATGCAGGGAGCCATACAGAAATGGGTTGACCACTCGATAAGCGTGACGGTGAATCTGCCAAACGACGTAGATGAGGCTCTCGTCAACCGTTTGTATGTAGAGGCATGGCGTTCGGGCTGCAAGGGCTGCACAATATATCGCGACGGAAGTCGCAGCGGTGTGATGATAGCTGTGTCGAAGAAGGACAAGAAGAAGGACGAAGGCCAATCGGAGTCACGTCCATGCAAGCAGCCGGTAGTGACAGAGGTGCGTCCGCAGGTGCTTGACTGCGATGTGGTGAGATTCCAGAACAATAAGGAGAAATGGGTGGCTTTCGTCGGTTTGCTGCACGGCTATCCTTACGAGATATTCACTGGATTGCAGGACGACGAGGAAGGCATAGTGCTGCCAAAGACTGTAACGAAGGGAAAAATAATAAAACAGACAGATGAGAGGGGCAGAAGCCGCTATGACTTCCAGTTTGAGAACAAACGTGGCTACAAGACCACAGTGGAAGGACTGTCGGAGAAGTTCAACCCTGAGTATTGGAACTATGCCAAGCTGATAAGTGGAGTGCTGCGCTACCGTATGCCCATCGACCACGTAATAAAGCTCGTTTCGTCGTTGCAGCTGAAGAGCGAGAGCATCAACACTTGGAAGAACGGAGTAGAACGTGCTCTTAAAAAATATATAATTGACGGAACTGAAGCCAAGGGACAGAAATGTCCACAGTGTGGACAGGAAACGCTCGTGTATCAGGAGGGATGCCTGATTTGCAAGAATTGTGGTGCAAGCAGATGCGGATAATGAACAATTATATATTCCTAAGCGATGTCCGTTTCCATGCCTTCCATGGGGTGATGCCCCAAGAAAGGACAGTGGGGGCGGATTTCGCCGTTTCGGTAAGGATTGGCTACGACTTCTCGCAGGTCGCCCACACCGACGAAGTGGCCGACACGTTGTCGTATGCCGACGTGTTCGACATTCTGAAAGAAGAAATGGCTGTGCCGTCGAGGCTGCTCGAACATGTGGCAGTACGCATGGTGAATGCCATAAGGCAAAAGTTTGTAAAGGTTGAGTCGATAGACCTTACTCTTACAAAGCTCAATCCGCCTATGGGTGCCGATTGTGCGGGTGCCGGAGTGGAAATGCACTGGACTTCCTTAAATAATGATAAAACTCTAAGGTAAAAACAAGTTTTTAGAACAATAATTGCTATATTTGCACAGAAAATCATGTATATAGGCAGAAAGATACTCATATTCGTAGCCTTGCTCATGGCGGCCAACATTGTCTTTGCAGCAAGAAAAGACGGCTTTACGCTGGTAATCGATGCTGGGCATGGCGGACACGACGCCGGGGCCTTGGGTGCCAAGTCGAAAGAGAAGAACATCAATCTTAGTGTGGCATTGGCCTTTGGCAGGTATGTGGAACGAAACTGTCCCGACGTCAATGTAGTATATACACGCAAGACTGACGTGTTCGTCACCCTGCATGAGAGAGCCAACATCGCCAACCGCAACAAGGCCGACCTGTTTGTGTCGATCCACACCAATGCGCTGCCTTCGGGCAAGCAGGCGAGAGGTCTGGAAACCTATACCTTGGGAATGAACCGCGCAAGCGAAAACTTCGATGTGGCAAAGCGGGAGAATTCTGTGATTCTCTACGAGAAGGACTATGAGCAGCACTATGAGGGTTTCGACCCCAACTCGTCGGAGAGCTACATAATGTTTGAGTTCATGCAGGACAAAAACATGGCCCAAAGCGTAGAACTGGCCAAAATGGTGCAACGGCGTACCTGTGCTTCCGCCAACCGTCCAAACAAGGGAGTGAAGCAGGCGGGATTTCTTGTGCTGCGCGAGACATCGATGCCGAGCTGCCTCATTGAATTGGGTTTCATTACCACACCGTCAGAGGAGCAGTTGCTCAACACCTCCGACGGAATTGACGCTTTGGGATATGGCATCTATCAGGCCTTCCTTGACTACCGCAACAAGTACGACAAGCGCATAACCGTGCCTTACGAGGTGCCTGAACGCCAGAAGATGGGTGCCAAGAACAACAGCGAGGCAGAACAGCAGCAGGCAACGCCTGAAGAGCAAATGGAGCAGACGGCCGAAGAGCAAACTAGTGCCGCTGCCGTTGAGCAAGCGCCCGTGGAACAAAGGCAGCAGTCGAGCTCTGCGCCAATGTTCAAGGTACAGATACTCACTTCGCCAAGGATATTGAAGGCCGGCGACAAGAAGTTCAAGGGCGTTGACAATACCGACTACTACAAGGACGGCGGCACATATAAATATACGGTAGGAGCATCGGAAAACTATAATGAGATATACCGTTTGAGAAAAACCATTCTCGACAAGTTTCCCGAAGCTTTCATCATTGCCTTCAAGGATGGTGTAAGGACTGATGTAGTAGAGGCAATAAAGGAATACAAGAGAAATAAAAACAGATAAGGAAAAAATATGAAACGCATTTCTAAGGAATTTCAGATAGCCATCGTGGCTATAGTAGGAATAGTGGTGCTTTATGCTGGATTGCAGTTCCTCAAGGGACTCAGCGTCTATTCGAATGACGATACCTATTATGTGTCGTTCAAGGATATAAGTGGCCTGTCGCCTTCATGTGCCGTTTACGCCAACGGCTATCGCATAGGTGTGGTAAAAGACATACAATTCAGCTTCGGTGCTGACGACCAGGATATAGTGGCAGAGCTTGGCGTTGATAAGCGAATGCGCATACCGGAAGGGTCGAACGCTGCAATAGAGAGCGACATGCTTGGCAATGTAAAGCTCAACATCGTGTTGGCTTCAAGCAATGGAGGACAGCTTAATCCCGGCGATACCATAAGGGGAAACCAAGAGGCGGGGCTGATGGCCAAAGTGGGACAAATGCTGCCCACGGTGGAGCGCATGTTGCCAAAGCTCGACTCAATACTTGCCAACCTCAACGCCTTGACGGCCGACCCCGCATTGGAAAATTCGCTGCACAACATCAACAAGATAACCGACGACCTCACAGTCACCACCAAGCATCTCAACACGCTTATGGCAGGGGTGAACAAAAAGGTTCCTTCAATGCTTGACAAGGCTGACGCCACGCTCGGAAACACACAGAAGCTGACGGCAAACCTCAGCGAAGTGGATGTAGCAGCTACTATGGCCAAAGTGAACGCTACTCTCGACAATGTTCACGAACTCACCTCGTCGCTCACCGACAAGGAAGGAACGATAGGACTGCTGATGCGCGACCCGAGCCTTTATTGGAACCTTTCCAACACGATGCGCGATGCCGACTCGCTCATGATTGACCTCAAGGCACATCCTAAGAGATACGTGCATTTCTCAATATTCGGCAAGAAAGACAAATGATGAGGCATTGAAGCCTAATTTAAATTTTATAAAAATAACGGGCGGACGCTTAAAACAATATTCCAGCAGTATAGAAAGTGCTGATAATTGCGAGGTTTCGATTTGTTGGCCATCTCTTTTGAAGAAAACGGGAAGAGATGGCCAATATTAGCTTAAAACGCTAATCCTCAAATGGTTTTAATTATGCAATACCCTCAAATGCTTGAAACAAGCAAAATCAGACGTATTGCTCGAAAGATTAGACACTTACAGAGTTGTCTGAACTGATGTGAAAAAAACAAGGATTTGGTGGATTGAAAAAAAAGTGCGAAATTTGCACTCGGAAACTTAAAAGTACTCCACCAAATAACGTCAATAACGTAACAAAAGAAAGCAATCCAATGGTCAACAAATACAAGGCTATCTGGGAACAATGCCTTCAACTGATTAGGAGCAATGTTACCAGCCAGCAATACGAAACATGGTTTGCGCCAATCGTTTTCGAGAGTTTCTCGCCAGAGAAGAAAATGCTGTTGGTGCAGGTTCCGAGTTCATTCGTTTACGAATACTTGGAACAGCATTTCGTTGGCCTGTTGAGCAAGGTTCTACAACGTTGCTTTGGTACAAACATTAGTCTTTCTTATCGTATCGTCACCGACAAGGCTCACAACATTTCGCAGGATGTGGAGCCCGAAAGGCCAGCTGACATCCAGCAGCCGCAGGTGCAAAAAGGCGTTAACCGCTCGCCCTCGATGCTTGATGCCGCCAAGCCTCAAGACATTGACACACAGCTCAATCCGAAACAGACTTTTTCAAACTATTTTGAGGGTGCCAGCAACAAGTTGCCCAGGACAGTAGGCCTTTCAATAGCCGAACATCCGGGAAAGTCAACCTTCAATCCATTCTATATCTATGGCCCGTCGGGCTGTGGAAAGACCCACTTGATTAATGCCATTGGTGTGAGGTGCAAGGAGCTTTACCCGCAGAAGCGTGTGCTGTATGTGTCGGCACGCCTTTTCCAGGTGCAGTTTACCGATGCTACACGTCGGAATATGGTGAATGATTTCATCAATTTTTACCTCACCATCGACATGCTCATTGTAGATGACATACAGGAATGGGCAACGGCTGGTAAAACCATCGACACTTTCTTCCACATCTTCAACCACTTGTTCCGCAACGGCAAGCAGATAATATTGGCGAGCGACCGTCCGCCTGTTGACCTTCAGGGAATGAAGGATCGTCTGCTCACCCGCTTCTCTTGCGGCCTCATAGCTGAGCTTGAAAAGCCTAACGTGGATTTGTGCATCGACATACTCAACAGCAAATGCCGCCGCGACGGCTTGAAGATAGCTCCCGACGTGCTGCGCTACATAGCAGAAACGGCAAACGGCAGCGTGCGCGACCTGCAGGGTGTCATCAACTCACTGTTGGCTTATTCAGTGGTTTACAACTGCAACATCGACATGCACCTTGCCGAACGAGTGATAAAGCGCGCCGTGAAGACCGACAACCACCCGCTTACCATCGACGACATACTTGAACGCGTATGCAACCACTATAGCGTAACGACCCAGCAGGTGTTGAGCCGCAGCCGTAAGCGCGACTATGTGGCAGCACGACAAATGTCAATGTATTTCGCACAGAAATACACCAAGATGCCGGCTTCGCGCATTGGCCAGCTCATAGGCGGCCGCGACCATTCTACGGTTATCCACAGTTGTTCAGCCGTAGAGCAGCGATTGAAAGTTGACAAGGCGTTTGTGGCTGAAGTAACATCGATAGAAAACTCTTTCAGGCTTAAGCAGTAGGCCTGAAAGTGTTAATAATGTTTGGCGAAAGCAATTTTCTCATTCCGTAATTCTTGATTTTTAATTAATTGTAGTAACTTTGCAACCAAAACTCGGGAAGTGGGCGAACTATGTTCAATCCACTCCCCCATAACAACGTTTATTTTAATGGAAGAAACAAGAAAATTAGTAGAAAGTATCACAAAGGGCATACAAGAAAAGAAAGGCTGCAACATCGTAATTGCGGACCTGGCAAGCATTGAAGGTGCCATTTGCCGTTATTTTGTAATTTGTACAGGCCAGTCGCCGGCTCAGGTAGAGGCCATAACCGAATCAATCACCGACGTAGTGAGAGTTGACAGGGGTGAAAAGCCTGTTAAGACCGTTGGATTGGAAAATGCACAATGGGTGGCCATGGACTATACCGACGCCCTGGTTCACATATTCCTGCCTGACGTACGCGAATATTACGACCTTGAACATCTTTGGGAGGATGCCAAGATAGAGAAGATAAAGGACATCGACGATTAATTAATGAAATAACGGAAGTTGAATTATGGACAAAAACAATAATAACCAGGACGATCCAAAAATGAAAATGCCCAAGTTCAACATGAACTGGATATATTACCTCGCATTGGCCATCATCGGCGTGCTCTACTTCACCAGTGGCAACAGCAATTCGAGCGTGAAGACCGAGGCGTCCTATGAACAGTTTAAAAAAATGGTCAACAAGGGTTATGCTTCGAAGATTGTAGTCAATACCGACCAGAATACGTTGAGAATGTATGTCAAGCCAGAACATATAAGGGACGTGTTCCAACAGGGTGTGGACAAAACAGGCAAGGAACCATCGGTTGAGATACAGTTTGGCTCAGTCGATCAGGTGGAGCAGTTTATAGAACAGTCGAGGCAGAAGGGTGTTTATACAGGTGATTTCAGCTATGAAAACACCAAAGGCAACGACTTTATTGGCATGGTGATATATAACCTGCTGCCTATTGTCTTTATTGTAGGAATATGGATTTTCATCATGCGGCGCATGAGTGGAGGAGGCATGGGGGGAGCCTCGGGAATATTCAACGTCGGCAAGAGTAGAGCCAAGATGTACGACAAGGGCACTGCCACCAACGTCACTTTCAAGGATGTTGCAGGTCAGGCAGGCGCAAAACAGGAGGTACAGGAAATTGTGGAGTTTCTGAAGAATCCTCAGAAATATACCGAACTGGGAGGAAAGATACCTAAGGGAGCCTTGCTCGTGGGGCCTCCTGGAACTGGCAAGACGCTCCTTGCGAAGGCCGTGGCTGGCGAGGCGGGAGTGCCGTTCTTCTCAATGAGTGGAAGCGACTTTGTGGAAATGTTTGTAGGTGTGGGAGCAAGCCGTGTGCGCGACCTGTTCCGCCAAGCCAAGGAGAAGTCGCCATGCATCATTTTCATCGATGAGATTGACGCTGTGGGAAGGGCAAGAAGCAAGAATCCGGCAATGGGAGGCAACGACGAGCGTGAGAACACCCTCAACGCCCTGCTTACCGAGATGGACGGCTTTGGAACCAACAGTGGAGTAATCATATTGGCTGCCACAAACCGCGCCGACATGCTCGACTCAGCCTTAATGCGTGCCGGACGTTTTGACCGTCAGATACATGTTGACCTTCCTGACCTCAACGAGCGCAAGGCAATATTCCAGGTACATTTGAAGCCGATAAAGACCGACGAAAGTGTTGACATCGACTTCTTGTCAAGGCAGACACCGGGATTTTCTGGTGCTGACATTGCCAACGTATGCAACGAGGCTGCCCTGATTGCAGCCCGTCACGACTGCAAGTCGGTAGGCAAGCAAGACTTCCTTGATGCTGTTGACAGAATAATTGGCGGTTTGGAAAAGAAGACCAAGATAATGACCGACGCCGAGAAACGCGCCATAGCCATCCATGAGGCTGGACATGCCACCATTTCATGGTTCTGCGAACATGCCAACCCATTGGTAAAGGTAAGCATCGTGCCACGTGGCCGTGCCTTGGGAGCTGCCTGGTATTTGCCCGAAGAGCGTGCCATAACAACCAAGGAGGAGATGCTCGACGAAATGTGTGCCACCCTTGGCGGACGTGCTGCCGAGGAGTTGTTCCTTGGACGAATTTCAACAGGAGCAATGAACGACCTTGAGCGTGTTACGAAGAGTGCATACGGCATGATCGCATATGCAGGAATGAGCGAAAGGCTGCCCAATGTGTGCTACTACAACAACAACGAGTATTCTTTCCAGCGTCCATATTCTGAAACGACAGCCAAAATCATGGACGACGAGGTGATAGCAATGATAAACGGACAGTATGCCCGTGCAAAGCAGATTCTCACCCAACATGAGCAAGGCCATAAGCAGTTGGCCGACCTTTTGGTGGAGCGTGAGGTGATATTCGCCGATGATGTGGAAAAGATATTCGGCAAGCGTCCGTGGGTGAGCAGAACGGAAGAACTGCTTGAGGCACAGCAGAAAGCCGAAGCCGAGGCCATGGCCGAGCGACGGGCCAAGGAACTTGAAGAGCAGGGCACCAGCCTTGAGGAAAAGGTTAGGAACGACAGTTCTGCTTCCAACAGCGAAGAATAACTGCAAACCACAAAATTATAAAACTACTTATGAAGAATTTTATAGCAAGAACAATCACTGGCGTGCTTTTCGTGGCATGCGTAGTTGCGTCTTTCTTCCATCCTTTGGCAATGACAGTATTGTTTGCCTTGGTCACTTTTTTGAGCGTATGGGAGTTTTCCGGATTAGTCAATCAGCGTGAGGGAGTGACTATAAACCGTTTCATCACAGCCACAGCAGCCTGCTATTTCTACCTTGCCATGGCAGGCTTCTGTGGAGGCATTACGCCACCAACGGTGTTCATTCCTTATCTCATAACCATAGTTTATCTTTTGGTTGCCGAGCTATATGCCAAGCAGACCGACCCTGTAAACAATTGGGCCTATACGATGATGTCGCAACTCTATATAGCATTGCCGTTCTCCCTGTTGAATGTACTTGCATTCCATTCTTCATTTGAAGGAGTGGCGTTTACGTCGATATTGCCATTGTCGGTGTTTATCTTCCTATGGGTCAACGACACCGGTGCCTATTGTTGTGGTTCGCTTCTTGGCAGGCACAAGCTGTTCCCGCGCATTAGTCCCGGAAAGAGCTGGGAAGGAAGCGTAGGCGGAGGCGTCTTCGTGCTCGTTGCCGCAGCTTTGATTTGGCATTTCATCTCACAGAATGGCAATAGTAGCCTGCAACTGTCGCTGCTCCAATGGCTTGGTCTTGGCCTTACTGTAGTGGTGTTCGGCACTTGGGGAGATCTTGTTGAAAGTCTATTCAAGCGTACATTGGGCATAAAGGACAGCGGCAACATTCTGCCTGGCCATGGAGGTATGCTCGACCGCTTCGATTCGTCGCTTCTTGCCATTCCCGCAGCAGTAGTGTATTTGTTTACACTGACGTTGTTTTAATGGTGTGTTTTTTTAAAAAATAGACAGATATATTTATTATGAACAGGAAAATTATCATTAGCCTATTGGCATTGCTCATGTCAACAACTCTGTTGGCTGAGGAGAGAAACAGAATCGTAACCATAGCAGTAACTGATTTTCAATGTCCTCCTGCTGAAAAGAAGTCAACTGTATCGTCCGTTCTTGGAGTGTTGCTAGACGCTGCTGTAGGTCAAGTGACCATTGACAAGTCAAAGTATGTAAATGATGTAAGGGCAAAGGTTATTTCTGGCATCAGCAAAAGCTATAGGTTAAGGGCCATCGACGGGCAGTTCAAACCGAATGAAGTGATGGACGACGGGTCAACGCTTTATGCCGACGGAACAGTCACCAACATTTCAGTAACCCATAGTGAGCAGGTTGTAAACAAGGAGAAAAAGACGACGCGAATGGTGTATAAGGCACAGATAAGTGTCACTGTTCGCCTTAAGGATGCCGCAACTGACGCTGTTGTCAACTCTACTACATTCAATGTAACCGACTACGACTGCAGTTGGGTTGAAACCTCTGAAGGTGCCATAGTGAATGCTCTGTCGCAGTTGGGCGCAAAAATTAGAGGTTACTATGACCTTCACTTCCCGCTTTCAGCCAACATTATTGAAGGTGCAAGCGAGAAGAAGGACAAGCAGAAAGAGGTCTATATTGACCTTGGAAGCCAGTTCCCGGTGTATAAGGGCTTGCATTTGCAGGTGTATTCAGTGAAGACTGTTGCAGGAAAGAAAGCAAGGAAGGCACTGGGAAAGGTGAAGATTGCAGAAGTGATGGGCGAGGACATAAGTCTTTGCAAAGTAACAAAGGGTGGATCCGAGATAAAGCAAGCCATAGATGCTGGAGAAACCATAGAAGTATTGACGCTTGAATAATCTGCATTTCGCCGAACTTTATATAAATAAACAATGGCGTGTTAACCAAGTGTTGACACGCCATTGTTTTATAAATATTGTAGAACTGGAATTAATCTACTGTGATAGGCCTATACTTAGGAACAAGGGCCTTCATAATGAACCATGCCAGCAGATAAGCAACGGCACAGATGCAGAAGATAATCATGTAGCCAGCTTCCTTGCCGTCGAAGCCGAGGAACGAGAAAGCAGAGCCTTGCTGCTCAGAGAAGGTGAAGAGGGCACCGGCACCCTTATTGATAAGGAACGAGCCAACACCGCCTGCCATACCGCCAATGCCTGTGATGGTGGCAATGGTCGATTTGGGGAACATATCGCCAATGGTAGAGAACAGGTTGGCCGACCATGCCTGATGGCCAGCACCAGCCAAACCAATGATGATGGCGGGCCACCAAGCCGACATGGCACCAAGCGGCTGTGCAAACAGAGCCAAGAGTGGGAAGAAAGCAAAGATAAGCATTGAGAGCATACGGCCTCCGTAGGGATTCATGCCTTTCTTCTCGACAAACAGCTTTGGCAGATAGCCTCCATATATTGACAATACGGTAACAATGGCATAGAGGGTGAAAATGAGCATGATGGCCTCTGAAGAGCTTGACTTGTAGCCATACTGGTCGGAGAAATAGGCTGGAGCCCAGAACAGATAAAACCACCAAACGCCATCGGTGAAGAACTTGCCGGTAATGAACGACCATGTCTGACGATATTTGAAGCAGCTCCAGAATGGAATCTGTGCTTCTTCCTTCTCTACTACATTGTTTGCCACAGGCTCTTCGTCGTCCTGATGTATGTAGGTAAGTTCGGCGCTGTTGACGTGCTTAGACTTCTCGGGACGGTCGTAGAGGAAAACCCAGAAGCCCATCCAGATGAAGCCAAGACCACCGATGATGACAAAGGCCATTTCCCAACCACCGCCGATGCCGGCATCCTTGAAATACTGAGCGAGAAGTGGAATGGTGGCAGGAGCAGCCAATGCACCTACTGAAGCGCCTGCATTGAATATTGACGTTGCAAAGGCGCGGTCTTTCTTTGGAAAGTATTCGGCAGTTACCTTTATGGCTGCAGGGAAGTTGCCTGCTTCACCAAGAGCCAGAATACAGCGTGCGGCAACAAATAGCCATACGCTGGTGGTTGCGATGAGAAGGGCTGCGGCCGAACCTGTTTCAACAGCCGACATTTCGGCTACTGAGGCATAGCCTTCGAACTGTACCGTGAGCCAACCGCAGAGTGCATGGGCAACGGCGCCTGCCGACCAAACGCCGATGGCCCAAAGGTAGCCTTTCTTTGTACCCATGAAATCGACGAACTTGCCGGCAAAGAGCATACAAGCAGCATACACTATGGAGAACACGGCAGTAATGGTTCCATAGTTGTCATCAGTCCAATGGAACTCCGGAGCGATGAAGTCCTTCCATGTAAGCGAAAGAACCTGTCGATCCAAATAGTTTACAGTGGTAGCTACGAATAGCAGCGCACACATGACCCATCTGAAGTTGGTCATTGTCTTTGTTTTGATAGAATTCATTTTTAATAGGTTATTTAATATTAATGTTTTTACATAAATAATACGTTTATTGCTGCAAATTTACATAAAAAAAACGATATACGGCAACTTTCATTAAAGAAAATTGCCGTAAACGTTTGTTTTAGTCTTGGAAATACACTTTTTTTACCCTATTGCTTATACCTGTAAGCACTTCGTAAGGTATTGTGTCGAGAATATCGCTTAATACTGTCACGGGCAGGTGTTCGCCAAAGATTTCCACCATGTCGCCTTCTTTACATGGAATGTCGGTAACGTCTATCATTGCCACGTCCATGCAGATGTTGCCTACGTAGGGCGCTTTTTGTCCGTTTACCAAACAATAGCATCGGCCTTTTCCGAGATGGCGGTTGAGTCCGTCGGCATAGCCAATGGGTATGGCGGCTATTGTGCTGTCGCGTTGTAATATGCCCTTGCGGCTGTAGCCCACGGTGTCTTCTTTGGCCACGTGGCGCAGCTGTAGTATGGTGGTCTTTAGGGTGCTTACAGTGTTGAGGATGTGGTTGTCGCGGCTGTCAATGCCATAAAGGCCAAGGCCAAGGCGGCATGCGTCGAGCTGACGTTCGGGGAAGTGCTCAATTCCGGCGCTGTTGCAGATGTGGCGCAGAATCTTGTGGTCGAAGGCCGACTGCAGTTTGCCGCTTGCCTCGTCAAACAGGCTGTATTGTCGGGCGGAAAAATTGTCGAAGTCGTCGCTGTCGCTGCCTACGAAGTGGGAGAACACCGAGCGTGGTATGATGGCGTTTTGGTGTCTCAGGCGGTTGATTACCTCGTCAATGTCTTTCACAGGGTCGAATCCCAAACGGTGCATGCCTGTATCGAGTTTTATGTGTACCGGATAACTCGTTATTCCTTCCTTTTCGGCTGCCTTAATCAGTGCGTCAAGCAGGCGGAAGCTGTACACCTCAGGCTCCAGCTCGTAGTCGAACATGGTCTTGAAGGCTGTCATTTCGGGATTCATTATCATTATGTTGCTTGTAATGCCGTTTTTCCTAAGCGTTACGCCCTCGTCGGCCACAGCCACAGCAAGATAGTCAACCCGATGGTCTTGCAATGTCTTTGCCACTTCGACGGCGCCGGCTCCGTAGGCGTCGGCCTTTACCATGCAGATTATTTTAGTATTGGGGTGCATGAACGAACGATAGTGGTTAAGGTTTGCAACCACTGCGTTGAGGTTGACCTCAAGTATCGTCTCGTGAACCTTCTGTTCAAGCAGTTCGGTGATGTGGTCGAAACCAAACTGTCGTGCTCCTTTTATCAGTATCACTTCGTCGCTAAGTGAGGTGAACACTTCGGAAGCCACAAACTCGTCAACGTCGTCGAAGAAGTGCTTGTCGGCAATGCTTATGGCCGTGGCGTTTTTCTTTAGTGTGGATCCGATGCCTATAAACTTCTCTACTCCACGCTTCTGTGCCAGGTCGCTCACCGTCTGGTAAAGCTGTTCAGGCTGTTGTCCGCTCTGCTGTATGTCGCTGATTATGAGTGTTCGCTTGCGTCCGTTGTGGTCGGGACGTCGGCTCATGAAGTCGAGTGCAATGTCGAGTGAGCTGACATCGCTGTTGTATGAGTCGTTGATGATGGTACAGCCATGTTGGCCTTCCTTCACCTCAAGTCGCATGGCTACTGGCTCAAGCTGCGACATCCTAATGTCGAGCGTCTCGGCGTCGATTCCGATATGAAGGGCTATTACTGCACATGCCAACGAACATTCAACGGAGGCTTCGTCGATGAAAGGCATGTGGTAGGTGCCTTCCTGTGTCTGTTGGTAAGTGTAGTGTATTGTAGTGGTGGCGTCTTTAGTCACCACCTTATTTATATATAGTGCAGCTTGTGGGTCTTCCTTGCTCCATGCCAGTTTCTTGCCCTTGTAGCCTGACTTTCGTATGCAGCGGCTGATGACGTTGTCGTCAGAGTTGTAGGCTATCACCTTGGCATCGTGGAAGAGCAGTAGCTTCTCCTGGCATTTCTCATCCATTGTTCGGAAGTTTTCCTGGTGAGCCTGTCCCATTGAGGTCAGTACTCCTATTGTTGGCTGTATTATGTCACGTAGGGCCTGCATCTCCCCCGTCTGACTTATGCCTGCTTCAAACAGTGCCACTTGCGTCTGCCTGTCAAGCAGCCACACCGAAAGCGGAACGCCTATCTGCGAATTGTAGCTTCGTGGCGAGCGTGTCACGACAAACTGCGGCGAGAGCAACTGGTAGAGCCATTCCTTCACCATAGTCTTTCCATTGCTTCCCGTGATGCCCACGACGGGAATGTCAAATTCGTCGCGGTGTCTTTCCGCCAGTCGCTGCAGTGCAGCAAGTGTGCTGGTTACTTTCAGGAAGTTGGCTTCGGCAAAATCAGTTCCAGCTGTTGTCGGCACTTGTTCCACCACGTAGTTGCGTACGCCTCTGCGGTAGAGTTCCGAAATATAGTTGTGGCCGTCGTTGCGCTGTGTGCGAATGGCGAAGAACAGTGTTTCCTCGGGGAAACACAACGACCGGCTGTCGGTCAATATCCAGCCGATGTTGGCGTCGGTATGTCCGATGCGCCTTGCTCCGATGAGCGTAGTGATTTTCTCAATAGTATATTTCATGCCCAATAAGTGAAATTTCTGAACTGCAAAATTACATATTACTTTTCAAACCACAAAACATTTCATTGTTTTTTTCTTTTATTGCCAGTCTTCCCACGACGCTTCGGCTTCTATGCGTTGTTCGATGTCGTCGGGTAGGGTGGGGAAGAAGTCAATGCCAGTGATGCGTTCCACTTGGTCAACGCTGTTCACATAGTCGCCTTTGGGCCTGTTGCCTTCAGCGTTTTTGTATACGAATCCTATGGCTTTGGGGTTGTTGCCCATTCGCAGCACGACCTTGAAGAATGCCTCGGGCACCACCACTTTGTTGCGGCCTATGGTCTTGTGCCTTGATTTGTAGAGTATGGGGCCGCTGACGATGTATATCTCTCCATACTTTTCTGCCCATCTTCGGCATTGTAGTTCCATTTCGTTCCAGTCGCCGGCGTTAAGGTTGTGCAGTTGCGGGCAGATGTTGGTCATCAGAAACGACTCTAACTGAGCTTGTTCGCTCCATTTGTTGTCGCCTGAAGGGCAAATGTGACCACGGTCGTAGCCTGAGCTACGGTAGTCGGCATCGGTGGCTCGCGGTTCAGGCACATCCTCGTCTTCATGAAATTTTATGCCTTTGCGTTGGTTTGAGCCATTGATATGGTCGGCCGTTAGTTTCCACGCCACCCAGTGGGGCAGTCGTGCCTTGGCGTTGTAGCATGTCTTGTAGGCGGTGCGTTGCAGTATCAGTGCGCTCGGGTCGGAATTTGGCATTGTGGCGAGCGAGTCGTCTATTGTAGGCTCTGCCTGTTTCGACAGTTCGGTCAATATGTTGTCGATATTGGCTGTTCGTCGGCTGTTGCAAGCCGTAGCAGTGAGTGAAACGGCTGCGATGATTAGAATTCTTGCTATTTTCATTGTCGTTTTTCCTTTTTGGGGCGCAAAGGTAGTCATAATAGTTGAAAATGGCAAGAGAAAGAGCAGAAAAAAAGGCCGCATCACGATCGATGCGGCCTTTTTCTGAATGTTATACTGGCATGTTAACTCTTCCGTAGTTGTACATCTTCAGCATATTTACGCAATACTTGTTGAACTTCTTGCTTGCTGTAAGTTTGTTTACTAACTTTCTCATAATGTTACCCTTTCTTTTACTTTAAATTAAACAATCTTTTTTCGTAAGATGCATCTTCACATCTCTTGTGTGTTATCCTGTTGTTTTCTTTTGACGGTGCAAAGATACAATGATTTTTGTTGTGTTCGCACACAATTTTTCTTTTTTTCTCTATTTTCTCTTATATTTTGACCTAAGTCAACGTGTTTGACGTATATCAACCTTTGCGCCTTACGTTTTTAATCCTGCCATATTCATCGAAGGTTCTCCTGTCGGCAAGATACAGTGTGATGGCAAGTGAAAGCATTGATGATGAGAAGGTTATGATGATAATCATTATCTGGTATTTTATGGCTATGCCTGGTGCCGAGCCGCCCAAAATCTGTCCTGTCATGGTACCTGGAAGCGAAACGATGCCCATAACAGCCATATTTGCTATACATGGTGCAAACGATTTTTCGATGGCTTGACGCACAAATGGCGTAATGGCTTCAAAATGTGACGCTCCGTTGCCCAGCAGATAATAATATTGTGGCTGTTCCCTGTCGAGCGAATCGTAGTAGCTTGTGAGTGCTATCACCACCACACTTAGCATGTTGCCCATGAGTATGCCCATGATGGGAATGAAATAGCGTGAGTCGAACGGATTGTCAAGTCGTAGTACGACAAGCAGGAAATACATGCCTACAACCATAGCCGATGCAAACAGACCAGCAGCCATTGGCATTAGCGCAATGTTCCACTTCAGCTTGGTGCGTCGCAGTGCTGTTGACGACGCTACTGCCACCATGGCCACCACCCAAAGAATGTTTATCCATGGATTGTTCCATTCAAACAGATATTTCAGGTAGAGTCCTATGAGCATCATCTGTACAAGCATTCTTGCCACGGCAATGGCTGTGGAGCTTATGAGTCGTGTCTTGAGCTTGTAGAACGCATATATCGGCATGGCGAGCAACAGAAAGCCCAACACCATATTTATATATGTAATGTCCATTTTTTATGTTTTCTACGTTTCAATTGTTTAATGTTATGATGTTGTCGCATGTTATCGCCCTGTGCGACACCACTATCACCACCGCACCTTGGCTTGCCAGACGCTTCAGGTAGTCGCCCACTAAAGTGGCCGAGAGCTGGTCGAGGGCCGATGTCGGTTCGTCGGCCAATACGATGCGTTTGTTCAGCAGTCCAAGGTTGGCTATCATTATTCTTTGGCGTTCTCCACCGCTTATTTCGCATGTTCGTTTGTCGTAAAGCGAGGGGTCGAGTGCCAGCATACGCCATTGTTCCATCACTTTCTCCTTCGAAAAGTTCTGGCCGCAGTTGGTCTTCAGCGTAAATGGCAGTTCCACCAATTCCTTCACGGTGTCAACGGCAAACGAGATGTCTTGCGGCATATAGGCAAACATCTGGCGGAAGGTGGGGGCTGACAGGGCTGTTATCAGTTCGCCGTCGATGCTTACGTAGCCTTCGTCGGCGGGGTGTAGTCCCAGCAGCACCTTCAGCAGTGTGGTCTTTCCGCATCCCGACGGCCCGCTGATGGCAGTAACTTCGTCATTGCGGGCCACGAACGACAGGCCTTCAAAAAGTTGTTTTCCGTTGTGGCTGACTGCCACGTTTTTCAATTCGAGCATATATAGTAGGTTAAGAAATTCAAGTTTTCGCATGTACTCAACTTATGAAGTTAGAAGTAGTTAAGAGAAGTTATCGCTCCCTATGGTCGCTCAGGAAGATAAAGGACAATAGCAAAAGCCTGGCTTAAACATACGTCACTTATCTCCTTTTATCTTCATTTATCTACCTTTTACTACTTGCAAAAGTTGAGTTGAAAAATATAATGCGCAAAAGTAGCATTATTATCTCATATATGCAAACAAAATGGAGTGATAAAATGTTAAAGTATGCAACGTTAAGTCGAAATATTATAGCTAAACAGTACAAATAAGAATAAAAATGCTTAATTTTGCACCTTGTAAATAACAATCACACGATGTATAAGAGAGAAATAGACAATTATCTGAGGAAAACAGGATTCAACAAGTTTACGCCCAAGGCCGCCTTGTTTGACATGGACGGCGTGCTTTACGACTCAATGCCCAACCACGCCTACAGCTGGCACACGTCGATGGCATCGTTCGGAATAGAGATGAGCGAGGCCGACGCTTACGCCCACGAAGGCATGAGAGGTGTCGAAACGATAAAGAAAATAGTGAAGGAGCAGAGAGGCATAGAAATAACCGATGCGGAGTCGCAGAGGATGTACGACGAGAAGTCGCGCATCTTTGCCACACGTCCGCAGGCGGAGATAATGGAAGGTGTTATTGACCTTCAGCGCAAGATGAAAGCCGACGGCCTGAAGATAGTTGTCGTGACGGGCAGCGGACAGCACTCGTTGCTTGAGAAGTTGGAGTTTGACTTCAAGGGATTGATTGAACCGGACATGATAGTGTCGAGTTTTGACGTGAAACGCGGCAAGCCTAATCCTGAGCCTTACCTAAAGGGGCTCATGAAGGCTGGGGTGGAGCCATGGGAAGCCATTGTGGTGGAGAACGCCCCTCTTGGTGTAAGGGCGGCGCAGGCGGCAAAGATATTCACCGTGGCAGTCAACACGGGGCCACTGCCCGACAAGATGCTTGCCGATGAGGGTGCCGACGTGATATTCAGCCGCATGACCGACTTTAGGGATTGCTGGGCACAATTTCTGTAACCTCGACTGCATTGCCAGTCACACGGAAGCGTATGTCGTGTCGCTTGTAGGTCATGCCGTATATGCGCTCGGCCGACGAGTGGTAGTGTGGGCGTGGATCCTGCGACAGCAGTTGCTTTATGGTCTTTATGTCGGTTGGCGTAAAGACGCTTGTGTCGGCCTTGTCAGTGAATTTTACGTCAAGCGGTTTCCACTCGTTTGTGGTCACAAAGCCTGCGCGGGCGTGCTCATGACAGTCAAACTCAGGCAGATAAGGCTTAATGTCGTAAATTGGCGTACCGTCCATCAGGTCGGCGCCAATCACTTCTATCACAGGCCCTTGAGCCGTGTCGAGATTTATGGCGGCAATCCTTACCGACGAGAGTCCAAGGTTGTTGGGTCTGAAGGGCGACCGCGTGGCCAGCACCCCTTGTCTCATGTTTCCCCCAAGCCTTGGTGGCCTCACGGTAGGATGCTTTTCCGCTGAAACGTTTTCCGAGAAGCACCATATTATCCATATATAGTCAAACCCTTCGAGTCCGCGCAGCATGTCAGGGTTGCGGTACTCGAGGGTAAACACTATGCTGCCGCGAAGGTTGTCGGCTATTCCGCTTTGCCGAGGAATGCCGAATTTTGACGTCAGCGGCGAGTGGAAGTGTGCTATGGGGCTTATTGTCATCATGTCTTATTCGCCGTAGTCGTCAAGTTTGTTGTTCCACAGATATTTTCGTGTCTCGCTCACCAGCACTCCGCTTAGGAATACGAGCGAGATCAGGTTTGGAATGGCCATTAGGGCATTCATGCAGTCGGCTATGTTCCAAACGAGCGACAGTCCCGTAATGCTGCCGAGGAACACCGAGCAGATGTAAATAATTCTGTAAACCAGCATTGTCTTCTTCCCTGCAAGATATTCTACTGCCCTCTCGCCATAATAGCACCATCCGATGGCAGTGCTGAAGGCAAACGTCACGACGCCTACCGAGAGCATGGGAGTGCCTATGACGGGTATTTTGGCAAAGGCAGCTTTGGTGAGCGTGGCACCGTTGGCATAGTCTATGTCGGGATAGGCCAGTATGCTCGATACTATCACGAGTCCCGTCATGGCACATATTACGACAGTGTCCCAGAAGGTGCCCGATGACGACACCAAGGCCTGGCGTACAGGGTTGCGCGTCTGCGCCGCCGCCGCCACAATGGGTGCCGAGCCGAGTCCCGACTCGTTTGAGAATAGTCCGCGTGCTATGCCGTAGCGTGCCGCCAGCATCACTCCCGACCCTACAAAGCCTCCGCCAGCTGCTTCGGGCGAGAATGCCGAGGTGACGATGAGCTTTATGGCCGGAATGATGTAGGCTCCGTTGATTACCATTATCACAATGCAGCCAAGCACGTAGAACAAGGCCATGAACGGCACCAGCAGGCCGCATACCTTGGCTATTATCTTTACTCCGCCGAATACCACCGCCGCCAGTAGTCCGCACACCACGAGGCCGGTGATCCATTGCGGTACGCCATACGACTCGAATGTCATTACTGACATGGCGTTGGCCTGAACCGTGCTGCCTATGCCGAACGAGGCAAACGCCGTGAACACGGCAAACAGCACTGCAAGCCACTTCCACCCCAAGCCGCGCTCAAGGGCGTACATCGGACCGCCAAGCATTTTCCCGTCGGAAGTCTTTATCCTGTATTTTATTGCGAGCAGACCTTCTGAATACTTTGTGGCAATGCCAAAAACACCTGTCAGCCAGCACCATAGTACAGCTCCTGGACCTCCCAACGATACAGCCGTGGCCACACCGATGATGTTGCCCGTGCCGATGGTGGCGGCCAGCGCAGTGGCCAACGAGCCAAACTGCGAAACGTCTCCCGTAGCATCAGGGTCTTTGGTCACCGACAGCTTTATGGCCGTTAATATCTTGCGTTGTGGAAATCTCAGGCGTATCGTTAGGAAGATGTGGGTGCCAAGAAGCATTATCATCATTGGCCATCCCCAAAGCGTCGAACTGACGTCTGAAAAGAATTCGTTAAGCTGTTCCATAATTATAAGTGTTTGTTGTTGTACAGTTTATTTTGTGAATCTTATTGTTATGTTTGTAAATCCCATGGCTTTCATCATGTTGCGCAGCTGCAGGTCGGCGTTGCCTTCGGCTATGCT
>JAQXRI010000077.1 GCA_029218445.1 Prevotellaceae bacterium
TCAAAGTTTTAAAATCTTTTCCAATATTCCACGGCTCCCAGCAAGAAGCAGCCTGTACCGTAGTCTTCAAAGTCGGGCATCGAGGTGAATGTCACCGGCTGTCCGGCCGACGGGTCTTTGCCCGTTCCCTGGTTGTAGCCAATGAAGCCGTTGTCGTGGACGCATGAGGCGAGTGCCTGCCATGCCTTGTCCATTGTAGCGGCGTAGTCCTTCTCCTTCAGCAGTCCGTTGTTTACGCCCCATGCCATGCCGTAAAGGAACAGAGCCGTGCCGGTCATCTCAGGACCGCCGTAGGTGACGGGCGACACAAGGCTGACGTTCCAGAAGCCGTCTTCACGTTGGCAATCAACGAGAGCCTTGCTCATGAGCAGGAAGTCCTTCTTCAGTTCCTTATAGGCCTTGTCGCTCTTGGACAGCGTCTGCATCACCCTCACGAGTGCGGCATACACCCATCCGTTGCCACGGCTCCAGTAGCAGTTGTTGCCGTCGCTCTCCTTGTAGGGAGGCACATAGTCCTTGTCGCGCCACCAAAGTCCTTCCTTCTTGTTAAACAGTCCTGCGGCGAGGGTGTCGCGTGTCCAGCGGTAAGAGCGCATGGCATAGTCGAGATACTTCCGCTCGCCGGTCAGCTTGGCGTATTTGGCATATACCGGCATCGCCATCTGTATGGCGTCAATCCACGTCCAGTAGTCGTTGCGCCCTGTAGAAATTTGGTGGTCGAGGTTTTCCTTCACCTTGCTCAGGTCCTTCTTCATTCCGCTCTGTATGTGGCGGTCGATGTAGGTCTGCTGACAGCACTGGTTGTCGGCATCGGTGTCGTGCGAGCTGTGGCGTGCCGTCCACTTGTGGTAGTCGGCCCAGCGGTCGGTGTAGTCGATGTAGCGCTGCTGCGGGTCAATTTCGTAGAGTGCCATCAAGCCTTCGTAGTAAACGGCTCGTGTCCAGAGGTTGCTCGTCCTCACCTTGTTTACATAGGTGTCGCGAGTAGGGTCGTCATACTTCTGCATGAAGTAATCGTTGGTGCGATTTACCACATCCAGTATTTCCTTTTGTTTCGTGGTCTGCGCCGTTGCCTGTGAGAATGCACAAAGTGAGCAAACGGCAATGATAATCAGTTGTTTCATTATTGTTTGGTTTTAATTTCTCTCAGTTTTGTTTCCTTTATTCCGCTTGGCACTGGAGTCCAATGGGCGTAGGTGGTTTTCTTGTAGTTTATGTCCACCACGTTTATCTCTTTCATCTTGCGCCAGTTTACTCCCTTGCGGTCCATGTCGGCAATGCGGTTGGCCGGTAGGTTGGTCACTTCAATGCGCAGCGTGTTTTTGCCTTTCCTCAGCGCATCCTTGCAGTCGAGGACGAAAGGCACCGCCCATGCGCAGCCCACATACACATTATTTATATATACTCGTGCGCTCTCCCTCACGTCGCCAAGGTCAATCTGCCATGCCTTTCGGCTGTCGGCCTTCGAGAGCATGAACGTCGTTTCATACACTCCTGTACCCATCGTCACGCTTGCGCTGTCGCCGAGCGTCTCCCACGTCTGGAGTCCGTCGAGGCTGAACGAGCCTTCCACCTTTGGCTGCTCGTCGGCGAATGTCAGCCGCCATTGGTTGCCCGTAAGGTCTATCTCTCTTTCGGCGGCCATTTTCTCCACGCCGTAATCAGTCGCCTCGTCCGAGCAGACAAGTATTCGGCTTTCGCCGCTCCTCATGCTTATCCTTACTCCCTCGTCGGTCATGATGGCGTTGTGCCGCTCGTCGGTCATGGGGTTGTACCAGTAGGCATTCCGTTCGGCCACAGCCAGCGGCACACATTCGTCGATGTCACGTCCGCTGAGGTTGGCCATGAAGTAGTGGTGTCCGCTGTCGTTGCTTCGTCTTATCATTTTCAGCCCAAGCCGTTTCTTCATCATTTCGGGCGTTGCGGCCTTCGCCATGGAGCAGGTGTCGTCGCCCATTATTATGTGTGCGCCCTTTTCACGCAGCTGCTCTACGTGTCGAGCCACGTTGTCGGGCATGTTGCTGTTTTCGGGTATTATTATTCCCTTGTATCTTGTGCCCGCCGCCGTCTGCAGCATGCCGTCGGCCACGGTGGTGGTCAGCAGATATTGGTCGCTCACGTAGTCGCAGTCGAAGCCCGCCTTGTCGATGTCGAGTATCGTCTTGATAAATTCGGGTGCCTTCTCGGCCATAGAGTGTATGTCAAACTGCATCAGCCAGTTGCGCGTGTCTCTGCGCCACAGGTCGCGCACGGGCAGATACACGAGGAAGTCGTTGTCGGGCTTTCCCCATTGCAGGTAGGTTTGGCAGCGTGTGATGTATTTCATCAGTTCAGGAGCATCGCGCCAGATGCTGTTGGCCGGACTCATGTCTATCGATGCATAGAACCGCCATCCCGGCCACGGTTCGTCCTTGGGCGAATAGGCAGTGCCGTGGAAAAACATTCGGTTGACTCCGGCACAGAACATAAGGTCGAGGTCGGGCTTCATCTGGCTGAGCGAAGTGCGGAAATGCTCGGTAAGCCACGTAAACGTCTCGCTCGACGTTAGCCGCTTGCCCGTGATGTGGGCTGCCGACGGAGCATATTTCAGCATGCTAAGGTCGCTGAAGTTGGGGCGAGTGTTGCCCTGGTCGTTGCGCAGTCCCTTGATGCCAAAGTCGGTCAGTCCAAAGCCCTCTATCTCCGGTATGTCAACGGCGGCGTAGCAGTCGATGAGGTTGGCAGGCGAGCCGTGGGCCTGATTGCGCGTTATGGCTCCATGCTTGTGCGCCCACGCCGTCCACTGTCGGGTGAAGTTGTTGAGCAGCATGTCGCCCAAAGTCTCGCGGTAGTCGCTCGCCACCTGCGGGTCGCCGTCGATAAACTGCGGCAGATGGTCTTCCAGCCTGTAACCGCGCCGCTTGGCAAACTCGTCGAGCAGCGTCGGCGTCCAGTTGGCTCCATACACCTCGTAGCTGTCGTTGAAGAACGTATGCGGGAATGGCGTGCCTGAAGCCACGAATGCGCTGTCGATGTGTGCGAGATAGTGGGCTACGGCCGTCGAGTCGAAATGGTCAACCACATAGCCTTCGCCACCGGGCGCTGCCCTCTTCACCATCTGTCGGGTGCGGCTTTCGTAGAGGGCTACCACGCGCTGGCAGTCGTCACGTCCTTCTATCGGAAACGACCTCACCACCTTCAGCCTTGCCCATGGGCGTTCTTTTTCAGGCAGGTTGAAGTCGATGGCACTGATGTCGGCCTTACGGCTCACCACGGTGTCAACCACCACGGCCTTGCAGGCGGCCTCGTCGATGGGCACCCACGGCCCTCCGAAAGGCCATCCAGTGCCTGTGGCCATGCCCGTTTCGATGCCGAGCCTCTCGTTTTCCTTTTCTACAAACGAGAGCATCTCCATCCAGCGTGGCGACAGATAGCTGATGTCGTTCCTTTCGTTGCCCTGCACTCCGTATATGGGCGTTATCTCCACGGCCCCTATTCCCGCCTTGGCATATTGCTCAAGATTCCAGCGCAGGTTTTCCTTATCCACAGCCGAGCCAAGCCACCACCATCTCACTCCGGGTTTCGCCTCGTCGGTCAAGGGCGGCGTGGTCTGTGCCGAAATGTTGGTCGTGGCTGCCACAGAAAGCAGCGAGGCCATGCACGATAATAAAAAATGTCTTTTATACATGATGAAAAAACGTTGTAGAATTTGACAGTAGATTTGTTATCGTTTGCAAAGATAATAACAAAAACACAGATAATGACATGTTGCGGTATGAATAAAATGTAAATAGTACAAACGAGCGTTAAGGTTTGCCCATGTGCCAAAAGTCGTGGTTTTTATGTCAAAACAAGAGGTTGGCGTATGGAAAAAAATGCTACCTTTGCCCACAAAACATTTTAAACAAAACAGTATGAAAAGTATATTGGAAGGAAGACCTGCCTTAAAGAAGGAGGTCGAAAAAATAGCTGAAGTGGCCGGCTATCTCTGGCAAAACGGTTGGGCTGAACGCAATGGAGGCAACATCACCGTCAACGTCACCGACATGATTGACGACGAGGTGCGCAAGCTGCCTGCCATCAGCGACGTCATTAAAATAGGTACGGTGCTGCCCGCGCTGAAGGGGAAGTATTTCTTCTGCAAGGGCACAGGGAAGCGAATGCGCGACTTGGCCCGATGGCCTATGGACAACGGCTCAATCATTCGCATACTCGACGACTGCGCAAGCTACGTTATCATTGCCGACAATCCAGTGATGCCGACGTCGGAACTGCCGAGCCATCTGTCTGTTCATGCCCGAATGATTGAAAAGGGTTCAAGCTACAACGCCACCCTGCACACCCACCCCATCGAACTTATCGCCATGAGCCACAACAAGAAGTTTATGGGCAAAGACGTTCTGAGCACGTTGCTCTGGAGCATGATACCCGAGACGAAGGCCTTCTGTCCGCTTGGCCTTGGCATAGTGCCCTACACTCTGCCCGGAAGTCTTGAGCTGGCCGACGGCACGCTCAGGGAGCTTGAAGACTACGACGTGGTGATGTGGGAGAAGCACGGCGTATTCGCCAAAGGCCTCGACGTTATGGATGCCTTCGACCAGATTGACGTGCTGTCGAAGAGTGCGAAAATATACATCAACGCCAAGTGCATGGGCTTTGAGCCAGACGGCATGAGCCAAGAAGAAATGGCCGAAATGACCAAGGCGTTTAATCTGCCGAGATGAAGGGCACTACGTGCTAAAAATGAATTTAAAACTGCGTTAAAAGCACTTTGTGCTTAAAGAGCTGCGCGATAAGTCTTTAAGCACTACGTGCTAAAAATGAATTTAAAACTGCGTTAAAAGCACTTTGTGCTTAAAGAGCTGCGCGATAAGTCTTTAAGCACAAAGTGCTTTTAATGAATATTTTAGCGCATAGCTCTTTAAGCACAAAGTGCTTTTTACCGCAGTTTTAATTTTTAAGCACGCAGTGCTTTTCACTCCAGATAAAACAACTCTTCCAGCGGGATGGTCACGGGCGAGTTGTCGGGATTGACTTCCATTATGTCGGCCATCATATCCCACCACCGTTGCGTTATTGGGTCAACGTTGGTTGTGTCTTGGCTGTTGGTGTCCTTGTCGCATTTCTGCACGGCAAAGAGAATGTTGGTGTCTTTGTCCCAGAAAATGCTGTAGTCACTTACTCCTTGTTCTTTTATCATCTGTTTGAGTTCGGGCCAAATGGCAGCATGGCGTTTGGCATACTCTTCTTCGCACCCCTTCTTGAGGTACATCTTAAATGCAAATCTTTTCATTGTTGGTGGTTTTTGTCGTTATTTTAGAGGTGAGAGGTGTTTTTTAGACACCCCACTCCCCCCCTCAAATCATTTGCGGCAGGAAGCTGGATATTATCAATACTGCGATGCCTACCAAAAGCACGGCGATGGTCTTGGGCGAACAGCCTTTCCATTCCTTCAGTATTATGCCCCATACGTTTGAGAACACCACGTTGAGAGCCATCAGGATGCAGAACGAAAGGGTCATGAGCGTGGGCGACTCAACAAGGAAACCCTTGCCCAGCGACAGGCCGAAGAACTGGCTGTACCACAAGGCACCGGCCACAAGACAGAAGAAGGCGTTGTTTGCCCACACCGACGATTTCCTGTAGTCGCCCCACGTGTTGTTGCGGGCGTTCTGACTGAAGCAATAGACGGCGTTGGTAAGAAATCCGCCCACTGTAACTATCATCGTGGCAGGCAGCGTCTTGAACATGTCGGGAGTGAGGTGTCCGAAGTTTATGTCGGCGCCGAAGGTCAGTCCGACGTTGAAGCATCCGCTCATAAATCCTGCCAGCAGAGCTATGGCAAGTCCCTTGGTGAAGTTGAAGTCCTTCACGGCCGCCTTCTTCTCTTCGTCCGACAGCGACGCCGCCTTCATGCTTCCCGCCATTCCTATTATGGCTATGCCCACCAGCGTCACCACAACGCCCGTGACAACCGAATAGGTGAGCGCCTCCAAGGCGTTCTGTTCGGGAAAGAACATGTTGAGCAGCACTGGACCCATTATCGTGCCCAAGCCGGCACATGTGCCAAGGGCGATGCTCTGTCCCAAGGCCACTCCGAGATAGCGCATCGAAAGGCCGAAGGTGAGTCCACCCACACCCCACAGCACGCCAAACAGCAGCGTCATGGTGATGTTGAAGGCATTGTCGGCCACAAACAGTTCGCACAGCGAGTGTCCGTCGGGCACCGCCAGCAAGGCTCCCAGCAGAGGCAGGAGCAACCATGCGAAGACTGCCTGCACAATCCAGTAGCTCTCCCAACTCCAGTCTTTTATCTTGTTTATTGGTACATAGCAACTGCTTTGGCAGAAAGCTCCGATGGCAATTATTATCAAACCTATTGCAATTTCCATTACCTCTTACTCAGCACCTCATTCTCATACTGTTCAACATCAGCTATGTAGGCCTCGCCAACAGGGATGTTGTTCTTCAGGTTGAAGTAGTCATAGACGGCACCGAAAGGCAGGGTCTTCTCCTCTTCAAGCAGTGCGAGACGCTGGAACAGCTTGCCTTCGTCCTCATACTTGCGCAGAGTGGCCAGCGGCTCAAGGAAGGCCTGCAGCAGCGACTTTTGGGCAGCCCTTACGCCAATGATATATGCACCGATGCGGTTGATTGAAGCGTCGAAATAGTCAAGTCCGATGTGGGCGCGGTCGAGAGCGTCGGCACGCACAAGCTCTGAGAAGAGGTTGCGGGTGTTGTCGTCAAACAACGTCACATGGTCAGAGTCCCAGTGCATCGGACGCGACACGTGGAGCATCAGCTCAGGCACAAACAACAACAGCGACGACACGGCGTCCGACACGTTCTCCGTCTGCTCGTAGTGACCGGTATCGAGCGTGTACATCACGTTGTTCTTCGAGCAATAGCCTGCATAGAAGTCGTGCGAGCCCACGGTGTATGCCTCCAGTCCAATGCCAAACAGCTTTGCCTCAAGGCATGGCTTCATGTGGGGCAGTTGCTCGGCCAGTATTTCGTCGAGGCTCTCCTTCAGTATCTGTCGGTAGCGCAGCTTCTCCACGGTAAGGTCTTTCGAGCCGTCGTGTACCCAGATGTTCATTATGCAAGGGTCGCCCTGCGCCTTTCCCATGGCGTCGGCAATGCGTCGGCAACGCTTGGTGTGCTCAATCCAGAAGTCGCGTATCTCCTTGTCGGGATTCGACAGCGAGAGGTTGCCGCTCTTGGGGTGGGAGAACGACGTCGAGTTGAAGTCGAGGCACATGCCACGCTCCCTTGCCCACTGCATCCAGCCCTCGAAGTGCTCCACTCCCACCTCGTTGCGGTCAACAAATTTGCCGCCAAACTCGCCATAGGTCTCGTGCAGGTTCAGTCGCAGCTTGCCTGCCAGCAGCGACGTCACCTTGTCGATGTCCTGCCTCAGCTCGTCAATGTTGCGCGCCTTGCCCGGATAGTTTCCTGTGGTCTGTATTCCTCCCGATGCAGCCTCGTTGCGCTCAAAGCCCACCACGTCGTCGGCCTGCCAGCAGTGCAGCGATATTGGCGTTTGTTCGAGCGTTTCAATGGCCTTGTCGGTATCCACTCCAAGTTCGGCATAGCGTTCCTTGGCAATCTCATAGTTTTTTCTGATCAATGCTTCGTTCATGTTTGTTTATGTTTAATGATTATTTGTTGTTTCTAAACTCTTTGCTCTCTATCGATTGGGCAATTATCCTTCTCATTTCCCACACGTCCTTCACTTCGCCCGAGGCCTTGGCCTGCAGCATGATGTTGCCAATGGCCGTAGCCTCCTGCGGCCCGGCCACTACGGTCACGCCGCAGCTGTCGGCCGTCATCTGGTTGAGCCAGTCGTTCAGCGAGCCGCCTCCAATAATGTGCAGCACGCTTATGTCGTGACCGGCCAACTCTTTCAGCCAGTTGAACACCTCGCGGTAGCGCATGGCGAGGCTGTCGAATATGCAGCGGCACACCTCGGCGTAGCCCTGCGGCACATGCTGCCCCGTGCGTCGGCAATAGTCCTCGATGGCCTTCACCATCGACGGCGGATTGGCAAAGGCCTCGTCGTCGGGGTTTATCAGGCAGCGCATGGCGGGCTGCTTCATGGCCTCAGCCTGCAGCTCGGCGTGCGAATCGGGCGCGTCGGTCCATTCCTTGCGGCAACGCTCGTAAATCCACATTCCGCAGATGTTCTTCAGGAAGCGCGTGGTGCCCTCTATGCCGCCTTCGTTGGTGAAGTTCAGCTCAAGGCTGCGGGCGCTGATTATCGGCTCCTTCGTTTCTATGCCCATAAGGCTCCACGTGCCGGAGCTGAGATAGGCAAAATGCTCGTCCCGTGCCGGTATGGCCGCCACGGCGCTCGCCGTGTCGTGTCCAGCCACGGCCACCACCGTCACTGCGCCCAATCCCGTGAGCCTCTGCACCTCGTCAGTCAGCGTGCCCACCACGGTGGCGGGTCGGGTCATCTCGCCAAACTGGCTTCGTCTTAGCCCCACGCTCTCCAGCAGCTCCACGTCGAGGTCGCCAGTTGCGGGGTTGAGCATCTGAGAGGTCGATGCCACCGTATATTCGCATATCGCCTTTCCCGTAAGCATATATATAAGAGCGTCGGGTATGAACAGTATCTTTTCGGCATTGCCGAGTGCCACATTGTCGGCCTTGCCCATGGCATAGAGCTGAAACAGCGAATTGAAGTTCATAAACTGTATTCCCGTTTTTCCGTACACCGTCTGCCTGTCCATCTTCTCGTTGAAGTACTGCTCCATCACGCCCACGGTATGCGGGTCGCGGTAGGCCAAGGGGTTGCGCAGTATGGCTTTGTCCTTGCCTATGCACACGAAGTCGCATCCCCATGTGTCGATGCCTATGCTCTGAATGCTTAAGCCTCGCTGCCGAGTAAGTTGCAGTCCCTTGATTATTTCGTCGTAGAGGGCGAATATGTCCCAATAGAAGTGTCCACCCGTTTCTATCAACCTGTTGTCGAAACGAGTCATCACTTCCATCTTCAGCCGTCCGTCGCTGAGGCAGCCCACTATTGTACGTCCACTTGTAGCGCCGAGGTCAACGGCAAAAAAATATTTCTCTTGTTTCATTTCCATTAGGGTGATTAGTTTGTCGGGTGCAAAGTTAGCCCGAAAAACCTGCGCCAAACAAGAGTTTTTGATTTTATAGCATTGTTTTTTGGGATTTAATTAAAAAGAATATCCAGCACTGGCGGCTGGATATTCATAAACAGACTACCTGTCATTGAACATCACAAAAGGCTATTGAGAAACATTCTTCATGTGTTCCTGCTGTTCCCGTTCGTCCTGCTCCATGCGCTGATGGTCGCGGTTATTTTCTACATAATCGGTCTCGACGATGCCGTACTTGGCGAGCAAGGCCTTAATTGCCTCCACCTTCTGCTGGTCGTTGTCCTTGCGTGCATAGCCGAGGGTGTTGACAAGCGTCCCATCGTCCGCGAATGATGCCCTCGCCGTCGATGATTACGGTAGATGGATGTCCTGCCTTAATGCTCTCGGCACACTGGTCGGCGGCTTTGCCGGGCTTAGTAGTTGGATAGCCAATGCCCTTCTCTTCCCAAAACGTGCTTGCCACATATCCCTTATCGACGAGCTTCTCGTTGGCATCAACGCCTATTATCTGCACGTTGCGGTATTCGTCGGAGTGGCGCACCATCACGGAGTCGAGGTCAACACATAGCAGGCGGCAGCCGCCGCACCAAGTAGCCCAAAAGGTCATGACCACGGTCTTGCCGCTGAGAGCCTTGCTGTTGAGCGTCTTTGAGAACGAGTAGTCGGGCATCTTCGTGCCGAGCTGCGACTGAGAGTCGGCAAGTGTCATCTTATTGCACCAGTTGCTCGAATATTTTTTCATATAGCGGTACATCGCATCGTAGTCCTGTGCGAATGCCGTCGTTGCCAATGTCACGGCAAATGCTATTGTCAATAATATTTTCTTCATTGTATTCTTTTTGTTTGGGATTACCCCCACCGGGGGGAAAGGGGGCTACTCTTTTATTTCATATTCTATCACATGTTCCACAGGCGGCAGGCACATCGTGTCGTCGCACGCCTGATAGCTCACCTTTACCCTTATGGTCCAAGGGCCATTTCCCTTCTTGCTCTTGAACAGATACTGTATGAACTTCTGCTCGCCGAAATACATCACGCCGTCGCCAATGTATGGCGTGCAAAGACCGCCGTTGCATGCAAGGCCGTCTGGTGTTTCAACCTCAACCCTGGTAGGTATCATGCCCTGCGCCTGTGTGGCGGGCTTGTCGGCATAGCCGTGCCAGCCGTCCTTGAATTTCAGGAAAATGTTGAGCTGATAAGAGCCTGAGTTTTGTTTGATGCACTCCACACGATAGGTCAGCGGCTCGTTGGCGTCGCCGTCGGCAAAAGCCGTGGTTGGCTTTGGCTTTGGCAGCTCAAGCGTGAGCGGAGTCACGAGTGTGGCGTTCTGCTTGTTCTTCTTGCCGTAGAACACCAGTACGTAGCCGCGGTGGCGCATGGTGAGATATTTCAGGTCGTTGAGTTTGCCGAGATAATAGTCTTTCTCGAAACCTTTCTTGTCCTTCACTTTCTCAGCAAGTTCGGCGAACGTAGTATAAGAGTAGTACTCGCCTGCATCCTTTCCCGGCATCTGAATGCCGAGGTCGTAGGTCCACTGCCAAGCCACGCTGTCGGCCACGGTGCGCTGCGAGGAGAGAGGGTCGGAAACGGGAGCGATGGTGGGAATGGACAAGCCCATGACGATGTCGTTAACACCGTCGCCATTCAAGTCTGCCACGGTAATCATAGGCTGGCAACCGGGCAGCGCCTTGGTGCCGTCGGCTGCGGTAAACAGAGGCACAGGACGCTCAAAGCGCAGACCGAGGTTCGTCGGCACGCCACGGTAGAACTGCACGGCATAGTTGCCCTTTTTGGAATATTCGTTGGTGACGAGCAGGTCGAGCACTCCGTCCTGATCCCAATCCACTGGGGTCATATAGGTCTTGATGTATTTTGGCTGTGTGCCTTCGCTCATGTTCTCGTCGCCGCTTGTGGTGAGAATGCTGTTATCGGTGAATCGCAGATACTGGCGCAGTCCAAAGCGAGGTTTATCCTTTGTGCCCTCGTTGAGTGCCACGCGCAGTCCTGCCGTTCCTCCAACGAAGAGGTCGAGGAGTCCGTCGCCGTTGTAGTCGCCGAAACCGGCTGATGTGTAGTTCCAGTATTGGTTTGACTCTGGCGACGTTGCGTCCATGCCGCTATATGGCGGGGCTTTATACCCCTCCTGCTCTACATACCGCAGAGGCATGAATCCCTTGTCGCTGCCTTGCCACAAGCCCACTCTGCCTGGATTGTACTCACCAGAGAGCATGTCAAGCTGTCCGTCGCCTGTGATGTCAACCATACGCGGGTGCATGCCTATACAGCACCACTGCTTGCTGCTGATGGTGTCGCCCTTGGTGTCCAATGCATAGAAGTATTTGCCCGTGAAGCGTGGCTTCTTCTTGGAACCTTCATTGATATACACCTTTACGTTGTTCTCGCGGTCGCCCGTGGAGAACTCGCCAAGCAGTAGGTCGGGCAGTCCGTCGTTGTTCCAGTCGTAGATGGCGGGATAGCACAGACCGTGCTTGCCAGTGCGTATTTCCATTTCCGAGCCGTCGATGCGTACAGGCTGCGAGAGCAGGGGCGCGCCTGGGATATCGGTCATCTTCAGTGTTTTCAACTTAGGGAATCCCGCCGTGCGATAGTTGTCATCTGCAGGATTGTCCTTTGGATACTGGGCGTTTGCGGCAACGGAAAATGTTGTCAATGCCATCACTGCAAGAAGTTTATTCCAATATGTCATTGTTTCTTGTTTTTAGGGTTTCATAAATAATAGGTTTCATATCCTCAAATCTCACACCATGTCCCGTAATGAACATATCGCTGGTAGCAATGATTTTGCGCTCAGGCGAAACGAACAAATAATAAGGCAACTGCCCCACATAGAGTTTTTTCAGAAGCTGTTCGGCATTGTCCGACTCGATAATCATCTGCCAGTCCATTCCCGGATATTGTGCACAATAGCGCACCACCGTCTTTACGTCGTTGTTGTAAAGGAAGTCCAGTTCCTCATATCCCAAGTCCTTCAAATCGTTGTAAGTCTTCTTGCGGTCGTTGGCACTCTCCTTGTGGTCCACACAGTTGACGGCACTGAAGCACAGCAGTACGTATTTGCCGCGATAACGCTCGTCGTCAAGGCTGACGTAGCTGCCATAGACATCCTTGCCATAGACATTGCCGTGGAGTGGCTGTCCGGGTTGCTTGGCAAGGTCGTAGTTGTAAAGGTGCCTCACGGTGTTCCAAGCTCCACCTGTAAAGCTGGCGGTATCAAGACGCTCAAGAAGGCTGTAACGGAAGAAAGGCCAAAGCTTGCGGTCTGACATTCGGGTCTCTTGTATGAACTGTAGTAGGGCATACGAGCGTGGATGCTTGTCGGCAATGGCTGCCACCGCCTCATCACACATTCGGAGCGAGTCATCCGATGTATTGCCGGAGAATGGTGCAATGGCTTCTCTCAATTTCAGGGCAACCACTTCCTCCGCCGAGCCCTTCACCTTGTCTTTTCTCATGTCATAGACCGATGTCCCGCCTTGGTCAACCCACAGCGTACGTTTCCATTTGTTCTCACGGTTAAAAAGCGTCACGGTACACGCCTCGTTGACTTTTGTGAACGAGAACTCGCATCTTCCCTTTTCCACCAGAGCCGAATCGACATACATTCTGTTGGCAACAGCAATAACCTTTGTCCCGTCGGCAAAGGTCGAGTTCTTCACCTTTACCATAACCTGTGCCTCAATATTTAGACACAACGTGGCAAGTGCTAATATCCTTAATTCCGCAACACTTTGATTTAACTTTATTTATAAGTTCCTGAGCAACAAAAAGTTGCTCAGGATTTTGCCATGTCAGATTTTTCACTTATCTTAGTGTTGCAAATCAAAACAAGCGTAAATCGTAACAAGA
>JAQXRI010000078.1 GCA_029218445.1 Prevotellaceae bacterium
ATGGACAGAACAGACATCGACAAACTGAGAAGCCTGCCAATAGAGGGTGTGGCAGAGCGTCTCGGACTTAAGGTGAGGAGGCACCGCTGCCTCTGCCCTTTCCACGCCGACCGCTCGCCAAGCCTGTCATTCAGTGTGTCAAGAAACACCTATCGTTGCTGGTCGTGCTCAGCCCGGGGAGATCCCATCGACTTGGTGAGAAACCACCTGCGCAAGTCTTTCGTAGAGGCCTGCCAATGGCTTGCCGACGAGAACGCGATAATCCTCAGTGAGTATAAACCAGGAAAGGCAATGACGCAACCTGTCACATTCCCTTCAGGATTCTACCATTTCCTCATAGATCATCTGCCACTTGGGAGCTTGGCACAGGACTTCCTCTTCAACGACCGAAGATACAGCCGCGACGTAGTAAGCCGGCAACGCTTCACCTCCATAGAGTGCTCAGGGCGCAGGTTGATTGATTTCCTGCTCCAGCACTTCACCGACGGGCAGTTGCAGGAATATGGCATACTTCGTGGAGAAGCAGACAGAAAACGTTTCTTCTTCTGGACTCCATGCCTGCTGATTCCCTATTACTCATTGGAAAGCGAACTGATTGGCATACAGGCAAGATACCTCGGCACACGCATGCGTTTCAACACTGAAGAGGCACAGGCTCGGCATGATGCCATAGCCGCCAAGGCACCACGATTCCAATTCTCGCCAGGCAGTCACCCTATGGTCTATAACCTTCCGGTGCTGAAACACATAAGGTCCGACGAGGAACTTTGGGTCACTGAGGGAGTCAGCGACTGCATAGGGGTGATGTCGGCAGGACGCAAGGCAATAGCCATTCCTTCTGCCACACTGCTCACCAGCAAAAACAAGGAACTGCTTGCCTGCGCGCCAACAAGAAACTGGCACATTGCACCCGACCAAGACCATGCGGGCGAAGCCCTCTACAGGTCACTTCTCGAAATAGCCAACGAAGTGGGAGCAACCCTAACACGCCATCAACTGCCTGAAGGTTGCAAGGACTTCAGCGACTATTGGAAAAGGTTACAAACTCGAAGAACATAAAAAATAATCGACATGGAAATAACAATAAAACGAACAGAAACAAACAAGGCATACACATCAGGGACACTGTATGCCAACGGAAAAGCCGTTGCCCACTACACCTTGGAATACACCCGCCGCATGCTTCCTGCCGGAACATATCAGGCGGTTCTTGTAAACGACCCGAAGATGCAGCGCCGACAAATTGCCATTGTGGCTGACGACTGTGACACAACGGTTGACAACCCACACATAATGGCAACACTGACAAACGGCAACAGCTACCGCAACGTGAAGGACACTCCAAACGTCGTTATCGGCGAAAAACTAATTCCCGGTGTCGTCGTCAGCAGCCGCAAGGTGTTTGACCGCCTTTTCGACCGCATTGAGAAATGTGTTGCCCGCGGAGAGCGCATCACGCTTCACGTTACCGACAACTCGATGACCGAACGCCAAGTCCCGACATTTTGGCTTGTACCGAACAACTAAAAAAACAAGAATCATGAAGAAATCAAGGACAATAAAACCACAAGGCATCGGAAACATGGAACTCCCGGAGTGTGTCGCACTCTTCGTGGATTCGGCTCCGGAGGATTTCAAACTCGCAGTCCTGCTGTCAGTGTTGTGCTGCTACTGCGCACTTGGCACACGTCTGCGCGTGAAGTACATCTACGACCTCGACCTCCACGCCCTGCTCCTTCAAGTACTGATAGTAGGCGAACCAGGCGCCGGCAAATCATTCACACGTGGCATAGTGAAACGCCTCATGGGAGCTCTGCGACTTCGCGACAAGGAAGAGCGAAACAAGGAGAAGGCTTACCGCAAGCTGACAAAGATGCTCAAGAACAAAAACCTTCCAGACGAGCCTGTCGTTGAGGTGCGCTGCATACAAACCATCACAAGGGCTATGCTCACCAAACGTGCCGATGCCATACAGACCAAATACGGCGAGCCACTCTCCTTTTTCCTCTTTGCCGAGGAGATGGGGCTTATGGCAGACTCCAACAAGCGGGCCTATGCCGACCTCCGCACGCTCGACCGCCTTGCCTACGACCTTGGCGCAGAGTTTTGCAGCGAGACCATGTACGACGCCGGATGCAATTCCGACGTGGACATCTGCTGGAACTCGCTCTTCTGTGGCACGGAGAACAGTCTGAATGAATACATCGACAAGAGAAGCATCGAAGGGGGCAACGTGACACGCAAGGTTCTGTGCAAACTGCCGGACATGCTGGGAGACGACGCGCCCAAGTTCATACCCATCGACAGTGCCGGATCTGCCACCATCAAGAACATGGTGGACCGACTCATGGACGAGACCTACGCCCACGACGGAAAGCTGCAGCCCACCCACGAGATTCCAATGGCATGGCTGGATCCACAGGTAGAGAAATGGTGCGACACGCAGCGCCTTGAGGTGTTGAAGACAGGTAGCCGTGCTCGCAACTGCTTCTACAAGCGTTCCTCGCTCTCTGCCTTCCGCATGGCTGCCATGCTCTACTATCTGTGGGGCGAGGACGAAAGCAAGCAGAAACAGGTTGCCAAGTTTTATCATTTCATGGCAACATACATCGTTGAGGGATTACTTGCCCAATGGGGTCGGGAGTATGACTTGATGCACCAGACAGACAAAGACCCTACAGCGGAACAGAAGACCTCCATCTACGAGCTCTGCCCGAACCAGTTCACACGCGAGCAACTGCGCGAACTTATCGTAAAGCTCAACCTGAAGACCGACGCACGCAACTTCATCTGCAAGTGGAAGCGCGCAAAACTCATCCATGAGGTCAAGGAAAGCAAAACAGAATTGTTTGAGAAAAACTACAAGTCATAGTATGGAAAAACTTATCATCATCATTGTATCTTTTGTCATGGCGGGGTGCGCAAGCACCCGCCATCTCCCACAGACAGTGGAGCGGAAAACGCACGACACCTTGTATCAAAACTCTCTACAGTACGACAGCATCTACATCGACAACAGAATCTACACCTACAGTGAAGCCGACACTGTGTACAGGGAGAAAATCAGATACGAGTACAAATACAAGTATTTGCGCGATACCGTCCGCATACACAAGGTGGACAGCATACCCGAAATAATGAAAGTGGAAACCGTGAAGGAAGTCCAAACCATACCATGGTACAGCAAGATCCTCGCCTGCCTTGGCATCATCCTACTGTTAGTTTACATAGTGTTCAACAATAAAAAACTTATACAATGAAACTTACTCCACATTTTTCTTTGGAAGAGTTCGTACGCTCTGCCACAGCCCAAGCCAAAGGCATAGACAACAGCCTCAACCCCACTGCGAAAGCAGACCAAGCCGTAATACGGAACCTCAAGACACTGAGCGAGAACATACTCGAACCCCTGCGCGACCATGTCTGTCAGCCCATCGTCATCAGTTCCGGTTACCGCTGTCCGGCACTCAACAATGCCGTCGGTGGCAGCAAGACATCGCAGCACCTGACGGGAGAAGCCTGCGACATCCACATCCCGTCCATTATCCTGGGCAAGCAATGGATGGAATGGATAATGGACAACACGACCTTCGATCAGCTAATCTGGGAGCGTAACAGCGCCGGTGTCCACTGGATTCACGTCTCATGCAAGTCCACCCCCGACAAAAACCGCCACCAAGTCCTCCGCCTTTCCAAGGCGTAGCAAAATGGCGAGTTAAACAAAAAGGACAGGAGAACAGGGCAATGTACTATATCCTACGGCAATGACAGCATCCAGATTGTAGAGTGTCACGCCCTGCTCATCCCATTGTTCCGAGGGAATCAAATTTTTTTTGATACAGTCGGACAAATGGACATCTCCACATTCATCTATCTGTTTCAAATGATAGTCTATCGTTGACACGGCTGTGCCAAACAGCTCAGCCATCCGTTGCTGCGAAAGCCAGAAAGTCTCCTGGTTGAACAGTACGGAGACATTCACTTTGCCTGTGGAGGATCGATAGATGAGCACATTGCCTTCCATCCCTTTTGCCAATTCCTTTCCCGTCAATGCCCCTTGGAAATACTCCCGTGCCATCTTCACCATTGGCTTGCGCTGGTCGGCATTGCAGGCGATGCCCATACATGCTGCACGTGAAAGCAACACACTGGTCACACGTCGAGCTGTGCCGTTGCCCAACTGCGCCATCTCTTCTATCTCACGGAAATGATTGTCACGTTCCAGTCCCCGCTCCACTTGCAGGGCATGAGCCACCTTATCCATGAGCCGCTCGAAGTTCCAATACTTCGTGTAGCCCATGGCCTTTGCCAGCTGTCGGGAGTTCCACCATTCACGGCCAGCCCCATCCGTCTGCTTTATTGCCTCGAAGGGCGATTTCATTTCTTCTGCTTCCATCTGCTTGTTTTTATGACGACAATAGGGGCAAGTGAGGCCAACTTTTTAATTTGTTATCGTGTTTATCTTATCATTCAACCTTCCACTCCCCGATAGTACGTCTTTCGGAGTTGAAGTTGACACCTACTTTCACTATGGGTAGTCGGCAGTTGGCAAACTTCGACTTGTAATCCTTCAGGTCCATCTGCTTCATGGCAGCTTCCGCACTCTTATTCAGTTTCAGTTCAAACAGGAAAAGGGTGGTCTTGGTTTGAAGTACAATATCCACTCGTCCCGTAGGTGTGTGTATCTCCACATCGGCAAAGTAGTCGGACACGAGGGTGAAAATGATGTAGAGCACCTGTTGGTAGTGACCTTCAGTGTCGGTGCCGTTGCAATAAGGAACCGTGCCGAGGAAGGTCTGCAGAAGGCTCAGTGCTCCGTTGATGTCGTCCTTGGCAAGGCAACGGGCTATGTTGCGTGCGGTGTTGTTGACAACAAGCGTGTTGGGCATGACGTATGCAGGCACAAGAGATTTCGTCAGACCGATGCGAACCTCGTTGTTTGGTATGCCGAGCGTGTAGCT
>JAQXRI010000079.1 GCA_029218445.1 Prevotellaceae bacterium
AAGGGTTCGTTTGAATACTACACGAAGAAGACCAACAACCTGCTTTCGTCGATGGACCTGCCTCTTGCCATGGGATTCTCGTCGTATAGAGCCAACATTGGCGAGGTGGAGAACAAAGGATGGGAGGCAGCCCTGCAGGGCTTCATCATACGCGACCAGAAGCGCAAGCTGAACTGGATGGTTGGCGCACAGCTCGTGTATAACAAAAACGAGATAACCAAGCTCTCGCAAGCCATTAAGGACCAAACCGAGGCCTACATGACAAGCGACGCCACCGACGAGGATGCGTCGGGAATACAGAACCTTTTCTATGAAGGTCGTCCACAGAACTCCATCTACGCCGTGCAGTCGCTGGGCATCGACCCAAGTACGGGTAAGGAAATCTATCTCGACAAAAACGGCAACATCACCGACACTTGGCGAGCAACCGACAAGGTCTATTGCGGCAGTGCCGACCCGAAATACCGCGGCAACCTCAACACCATGTTCCAATGGGGCGACTTCACCCTCTCGGCATCCTTCGGCTACTACTGGGGCGGCAAGGTGTATAACGCCACGCTGCGCGACCGCGTAGAGGTGTCCATCTACGACATTCAGGAAAAGAACGTCGATGAGCGTGTGCTGAGCAGCCGCTGGTATGAGGCAGGCGATGTGGTGTTCTTCAAGAAACTCTCAGACGCATCGTCGAAGGCCACCTCGCGCTACGTGATGGACAACAACGTGCTGGAGCTGCAGAGCGTAAGCCTTCAGTACAAGCTAAAGCACCCTTGGCTGCTGAAGACCTTCCACCTAAACAGTGCCATCTTCGCCGTCAACATGAACGACCTCTTCCACTGGGGAACAGTGAGAATGGAGCGAGGCACAAGCTATCCCTACGCACGCAACATACAGGCGAGTGTGAAGTTGCTGTTTTAATTAATAACAAATACAATTATGAAGACAACAAAATACATAATAATGATGTTCGCCATTGCGCTGCTTGCCACATCGTGTGATGACTGGCTCGATGTCCGTGGCGAGAACATCTCGAAGGAAGACGACCAGTTTGAGAACTACAAGGGCTTCCGCGACGCACTGACAGGTTGCTACATGGCAATGGGCGACTTGGATGCATACGGTCAGCGTCTGACGATGACTGACGTGGAGAACATGGCAAACCTTTGGTATATAGAGGATAGTTACAAGACGGGAAATCCTGTAAAGTATTTCCTTAGCCATCATGACTATGCCGACGACAACACTCGCCCCATAGTGAAAGCCATATACGGCAAGCTCTTCAATATCGTGGCATCAGCCAACGTGTTGCTGAAGAACATCGAGGAAAAGGGCAGCGGTGTTGTCGAAAAGACGGCAATGAAAGTGATAGAAGGCGAGGCATACGCCATCCGCGCATATTGTCAGTTCGACATCCTGCGCCTTTTCGGACAGCTGCCTAAGGGCGCTACAAAGCAGGTGTCGCTGCCATATTCGTTCACTACGGGCATAAGCGAACGCCCTGCTTACTACAGCTACAACGACTATGTGCAGCTGCTGAAGAAGGACATGGAGAAGGCTGAGGCGCTGCTGAAGGACAACGACCCAATATTCTCAAAGACATTCACGCAGCTCAACAATGCCTACAATGCAGAGGACGATTACATGTATTTCCGCCAGTCCCGACTGAACTATTGGGCTGTGCGTGCCCTCCATGCCCGCATGGCTCTATATCTTGGCGACACGCAGGAAGCCAACACCATCGCCCGTGAGATTATAGAGGCAAAAGGAGCTGATGGTAACGCGCTGATGACCCTTAGCGGCACGTCAGACCTCAGCAATGGCTACAATGCCATTCCGTCGGAATGTCTGTTCTATTTGAGTAAGTACGATGTCAACACTTATGCCAACAAGCTCCTTATAGGCGGTTTGGTGTCACAGGCTCGCGACGCCAACTATTTCCTGTCCAACGAGATGCTGGCGCAACTCTTCTCCTCACTTCCAGGCAGTACGGCATCACACAACCGCTACATCTATCTATGGAACCGTTCGGCAAAGAATCCTTCAGGCGTTGTCAGACCTGTCATAAAGAAATACTGGTATGACGAGCTTACGGCAGAATCGGGCAGACTTGCCACGAAATATCAGGTAATACCGATGCTGCGTCTTTCCGAGATGTATCTTATAGCCATTGAGACGGCAAACAGCCTGAGCGATGCACAAAGCCTGTATGACGCATATATGCGCGACCGCCAGTTCACCCTTTACGAACCTTTTGCCTCGCTCGATGCCGCCAAGGCGGAAATGACGGAAGAATATCGCCGCGAGTTCTTTGCCGAAGGACAGATGTTCTACTGCTATAAGCGCAACGCCGCGAAGAGCATGATGTTCACCAACGACGAGATAAAGGAGGAAGACTACATCCTTCCGTTGCCGTCAACAGAAATTGAAATTAAAAATTGAAGGTTGAAATATGAAAAGACAAATATTTTTATTATTGGTAGTAGCCGCAGGACTTGCGTCGTGCGAGAAAGACCTTGAGGTCTATAGCGACCCTACGTGTCGCCTCAACTTCTACTACGACATTGATGCCGTGAGCGACTTTAAGCCAGAGCTGGCACGCTCCACCTACTCCTTCGTCTATGGCGACCCTAACCTCAAGCAGGACACCGTTTGGGTTGAGGTAGAGTCGATGGGATTTGTAGCCGAAGCTGATAGGGCGATAACCATCGAGCAGGTAGATTCCACTGGCGTTGACAATGCGGTTGCGGGCAAGCATTATGTAGCCTTCAACGACCCGCAGATGGCGAAGCACTACGTCATGCCAGCACGAAAGGCACGCACTCGCCTGCCCATAGTGATGCTGCGTGATGCAAGTCTGAAAACTTCCACCGTGGTGCTGAAATACCGAATAAAGGCAAATGAGAACTTTGTCAACGGCTACGACGCCTACACCGAGCGCGTTCTACTATTCACCGACCAGCTTTCCGAGCCGTCAAAGTGGACTTACGGCTATCCATACTATGACGATTGGACAATCTCGTTTGCTGACTATTTTGGCGACTATGGACTTGTAAAGCATCAGTTCCTGATTAGCGAGACTGGAGACAAATGGGACGATGAATACATAGACAAACTCATGACGGGCGACTCCAACTATTTGACATATATGTACCGCAAGATGGCGAAGAGGCTTCGTGAGGTCAATGCCGAGCGCCAGGCACAAGGACTTGACATCCTTAGGGAGGCCGATGGCACACCAGTAGAGATTTATGACCCTTACGCTTAATGGAGATTGAAAATTGA